>CAILBQ010000119.1 GCA_903832475.1 uncultured Acidobacteriota bacterium
AGGGGTTTCCCTGCGCATATTGGAGTTCGTCGCCCGCATTTGGCCGAGCCCCGGAATCTCGTCGGAACGACAGACTTTATTCCTAGCGCCATATGCTGCCACTGACCGCAATGGACCGGGCGGTGGCCTCGCCGCAGAACATGAAGATATTACGGTCGTGGAGCGGCCCCTCGACTCACTCGCGGCGGACGCGCGGCTGGGTGAGGTTGCCGATGGCAAGCTGCTCACCCTAATCATGGCGCTTCAGCTGAGGAGACCGGATCTGTTCAGCGCGACCGAATACCCCTCGTCGCGGGGAGCCCTTTTCCGGTCGCTTGCCCCAACAATTCCGATAGTCGAGAGGCCTTTGTTATGAGCGCTTATTTTGATGCCGTCGTATTCATCGATCGTCGCGAGGCAAAGTTGTTTCACTTCAGCGCCAAGGGCGAGGTCAAGCTCGTCTTGGCGCATACCTCCGCGCAGCGCCCGCATCACCAGGCCAATCACGAAGATCGGACCAAACATGCCCCGGACGATGAGTTCATGGAAACCATCGTGCGTTCGCTGGATCATGACGGCAATACGCTCATCTGCGGTCCGGGCAATTCGAAATACGAGTTGCAGGCTTATGTGCAGAAGCACAGTCCGGACCTAGCCGCACGCATATCAGGGGTCGAGGATCTCGACGATCCGCTGGATAGCGGCATTCTCGCCGCGGCGCGGAAATTCTTCGGAACGCGGGAACACCGGCATGGGATGCAACGTATGCCCAGCACAGGGCACTTTGACGTGCCGGGCAAATCCTGAACGAGCCCAACTGTTGATGAGGTGCGCCGCCGTACATACGACAGCCTCAGTTTCGCAGTTCAATGGCACGTGTCGGACGTCATGCGCGTCCGACGCACCTACCCACATGCGTAGAACCCCAAGGAGATTTTCATGAGCCTCATTCATTGGGACCCGTTTGGCGATGTCAGCACTTTCATCCGTCTGATGCCGAACCCGGCGGCGACGTGGCCGCGGATCGCGTCCGAGGGCAATGGCGCGCGGAAACTCGAGTGGTCACCGAATGCCGATATCAGCGAGAGTGACAAGGAGTACGTGATTCGTATTGATCTACCCGCCGTCAAGAAAGAGGACGTCAGAGTAACTCTCGATGCGGGCGTCATTTCCATCAGCGGCGAGCGTAAAGCCCTGACTGACGACAAGGACGAGAAATTCCATCGGGTGGAGAGTTTTTATGGGAGCTTCGAGCGAAGCTTTTCTCTGCCAGATAACGTCAATGCAGACAGCGTCACCTGCGACAGCAAGGACGGCATACTGACGGTTCATATCCCAAAGAGTGCGACCAAGAAGCAGATGCCCAAGCAGATCATGGTGCAATAGCGAGCAGTACGGCGATAGGCGAATTTCGAGCAACAATTAAGGGAGCGGCAGCGCGCGCTGCCGCGACCGATCCGGCGAGGGATCGGCTCTTTTCAGGTTGTTTCGCATTCGAGGGTTTGTCAGCCAGCGAACAGACAGGTTTTCCCGGGTGCAGCACCATGATTGCCCGAACGTTGCCAAAGATCAGGAGACGAGAATGAAAAGTCGATGCAATCTCAAGGTACGCAGTCGGCGCCGCGCGTTATTTGCGAGCGTCGCTTGCCTCGCCGCGACCGTGCCAGCCTTGGCAATCGGAGCGACGACTGCCCCCCTGCCGGCGCAGCAATGCCTCACGGATCTTAAAGCCTTTGACAGCGTACAGCAGAAGGATGGTTATTGGCTGGACGGGGGTGGCTACGGCTACGGCTTCCCGGTCTACGGCTATGGTTACAGCTACGGCACTCGCTATGCCGAATCGAATCGATACTTGCGCGCTCGGCCGGGCTACGAAATACGCACGATGATCGCCTCCGCGAGGATCCTCGCGCAAAACGGCCAGCAGGTGGCCTGTGAGAGCGTGCTCAGCGCCGCACGCGAGACCTATACCGCATATGTCACCGACCTACGCAACGGACAGGTTCCCCCGCCGAACGTATCGGCCTGGCGCCGCGAACAGATCGAAACCGCGGTTCCCGTGACCGATGGAAATATTGCTTATCGCTCCGATCAACTCATCGGTGCGAGCATCGTCAATGGCAGCAATGACAGCCTCGGCAGCGTCGAGGACATCATCATGAGTCCGCAGACGGGGAAGATTGCCTACCTCGTGGTCAGCCATGGTGGCCTGTGGGGCATGGATGAGACTTATACCCCCGTGCCGTGGTCAGACTTCAAGTCCGCGGTGATGACGAACCTGCTGTTATTGCCGGTGACGAAGAGCACGCTCGATGCCGCTCCGCAGTTCAGCAAGGACAAGGTCGGCCGACCGGGTGAGTTCGCAACCCAGAGCCAGGCCGTTGACTCTTATTGGACCGCCCATCCCCCCGTCGCCATGCGCTGACCGCCGTGCAGATACGATGGAAACCGATCGCTTTTTCGTGACCCGAATGCGGTGTGGCGGCGCAACTGGGACCGGTTTCGGGTCCGCCGGCATGGCCGCGACCAACGGCCATGATCCGGCGCCCGATCAATTCCGATGAGTGTCACAGGCGTCATGCAAAAGAACTCCACAACAGATTCCTCGGCCATCAATCACCGCATTGTTCTTGCGGCACGTCCCGACGGCGCCCCACGCCTTGCGGATTTCCGCACCGAGACGCGGCCGATCCCAGCCCCCGCCGCCGGCCAGCTTCTGGCCCGCACGCTATATCTATCACTGGATCCTTATATGCGCGGCCGGATGTCGGATGCGCCCTCCTATGCG
>CAILBQ010000120.1 GCA_903832475.1 uncultured Acidobacteriota bacterium
ATACACCGTCTTGCTGCTCAAATCCGGATGACCGGCCACCGCGGCATTCAGCTTGTCCACGTACGCCTGGTGATGCTTGTCATGGTGCAGATGCATGGTCTCCGCATCGAAGGAGGGCTCCAGTGCGTCGTACCCATACGGCAGCGGAGGCAGAGTAAACGGACCCGTCGGCGCAGCAGCCGGCGCCGCAGCAGCCTGCCCGTCCAAGCCATCGGACGAATCAAATTCCAAACCACGCGCACGAGCCTCTGCCCGCGCCCCGCCCAGCAGCAAAACACTCATCAGCCCACTCATCTGTTGCAAAGCCGTTCTACGATTCATTGGGAAGCCTCCTCCGGTATGTGTTCTGATCTTCGCCGATCTCGCAACCGGCTGGCCGAGAAAATCACGCGAATTCAACGCAATGTTGACCCCATTCCCAGCCTATCCCGCGCATGGAACAGGCCGGCATCGCCGCGACTCCCTATCGTAAGCTGAAAACATGCAATTACCCAACCTCCAGGAGATTGAGGCCGCCCAGGCCATCGTCTACCGCACCATGCCGCCCACGCCACAATACACGTGGCCGCTTCTGAACCAGCGCCTGGGCACCCCGGTTTGGATCAAGCACGAAAACCATACCCCCGTCGGCGCCTTCAAATTGCGCGGTGGCCTGGTCTATGTCACCTGGCTCAAAGAAACCATCCCCGGTCTGACGACATTGGTCGCCGCAACTCGCGGCAATCATGGTCAGGGCGTCGCCATGGCCGCTCGCCAGCTCGGTCTCAAATCTGTCATCGTCGTTCCTCTCGGCAACAGCAAAGAGAAAAACCGCGCCATGCAAGCCCAGGGCGCGCAACTGATCGAGCACGGCCAGGACTTCCAGGAATCGCTCGAGTATTCCCGCTCTCTGGCTTCCCTTCCCGGCCACGCCATGGTCGAGTCCATGCACCCCTGCCTGGTGCAAGGCACAGCCACCTACGCCCTCGAATTTCTCAAGGCAGCACCTCCACTTAAGACCGTTTACGTGCCCATCGGACTGGGCTCTTCCATCTGCGGCATATCTGCCGCCCGCAACGCCCTTGGCCTCGCCACCGAGATCGTCGGCGTTGTCGCTTCCGAATCTCCCTCGTACGCCGTATCCTTCCGCGAACACCGCGTCGTCGAAGTCCCCTCCACCACCCGCCTCGCCGACGGCCTTGCCTGCCGGCTGCCCAATGCCGACGCCATGAGCGTCATCTGGGCCAACGTCGCTCGCATCGTCGAAGTATCCGACGCCGAGATCGCCTCCGCCATGCGCGCCTACTACGAAGACACTCACAACCTCGCCGAAGGCGCAGCCGCCGCAGCCCTGGCCGGCGCCATGCAGGAACGCGCAACCCTCGACAGCGCTCCCATCGGCATCATCCTCACCGGCGGCAACATCGACCGCGACCTGTATCGCGAAGTCCTGGAGGAGCGGCTTTGACTCCGGACGCCGATTCCCTCACCCCGCTCTTCCACGGCGCGCAGAACCACTGCTTCGGCTGCGGCCCGGAAAACCCCCACGGCCTGCGCCTCAAATTCTCGGTAGCTGAAGACCTCACCGTCGTCTGCGATGCCATTGCCACCGAGTTCTACGAAGGCCCTCCCGGCTATCTCCACGGCGGCATCATCGCCACCCTGCTCGACGAAGCCATGAGCAAAGCCAACCGCGCCCGCGGCGTCACCGCCATGACCCGCCACATGAGCGTCGACTACCTGCGTCCCGTTCCCTCCAACACCCCCATTCGCATCCTGGGACACGTTACCCGCAGCGAAGGCCGCAAGCACTGGACCACCGCAGAGATCCAAAGCCGCGAAGGCAAGACCCTCGCCAAAGCGACCGGTCTGTTCATCGCCATTCACGTCTGATACCGCTTCGGTACACGCCCCGCGGTAACCTTCCCCGTTCCATGTCACCCGGTCGGTGGATGGTGTGGCTCAGCCGGGGGATTGGTATTTTCAAGGCTTTCCAGCACACTCGTTCTCACAGGGAATCAGGAATCAACCCATTCCATTCAAGGGGAGTGAGCCTCCAACGAGAGCGCTCCTCCTCTGCCCTCGTTTTCCCTCGGCCTTCGTGGTCGCGAAGTTCAAACCCCTTTCAAAATCTCCATCGATCTCCACACAGCAGGTCGGCGTCTCCTCAGGTGCAGGCAGCCTCGCGCTTATAGAATGAAGAAGTGCCCGCCTCCGCCGTAGCCATCCCCCAATCAGCCGATTCTTCCTCGCTGCGGGACCTCCTTCGCCGGCATTTTGGCTTTGCCTCTTTCCGCACCAACCAGGAAGCCGTCTGCCGCGCCGCCGTCGACGGCGAAGACCTCCTCCTCGTCATGCCCACCGGCTCCGGAAAATCCCTCTGCTACCAGCTTCCCGCCATCGCCCGCGGCGGCACCGCCCTGGTCGTCAGCCCGCTCATCGCCCTGATCGAAGATCAATGCGCCAAGCTCGCCTCTCTCGGATTCAAGGTCGCCCGCATCCACTCCGGCCTCGACCGCGCCATCAGCCGCCAGGCCTGCGTCGACTACCTCAACGGCTCCCTGAATTTCCTCTTCATTGCTCCAGAACGCCTTCGCGTCCCCGGCTTTCCCGAAATGCTCGCCAAGCGCAAACCGGCTCTGATCGCCATCGACGAAGCCCATTGCATCTCTCAATGGGGCCACGACTTCCGCCCCGATTACCGCATGCTCGGCCAGTACCTCCCTGCCCTGCGCCCCGCTCCCGTTTTGGCTCTCACCGCGACGGCCACTCCATCCGTCCAGCGCGACATCCTCGAGCAGCTCGGCCTCACCCAGGCGCGCAAATTCATTCACGGCTTCCGCCGCAGCAACCTCGCCATCGAAGTCTCCGAAGTCCCCATGCCCATGCGCGGCGATCTGATCTGCGAACTCCTTCAGGATCCAGCCCGCCGCCCCGCCATCGTCTACGCTCCCGCCCGCAAACGCGCCGAAGAAATCGCCGTCCAACTCGGCCAGGTCTGCCGCGCCGCCGCCTACCACGCCGGCCTCCCCGCAGAGATCCGAGAATCCGTTCAGCAGAAGTTTCAGTCCGGACAGCTCGATTGCGTCGTCGCCACCATCGCCTTTGGCATGGGCATCGACAAAGCCGACGTGCGTACCGTCATCCATGCAGCCCTCCCTTCGACGCTCGAAGGCTACTACCAGGAAATCGGCCGCGCCGGTCGTGATGGCCTGCCCAGCAGCGCGATTCTGATACACTCTTGGGCCGACCAGCGTACCCACGACTTCTTCCTCAAACGCGACTACCCGCCCATCGACGACGTGCACAAGGTCTTCAACGCACTCGGCGCCGACCCGCGTTCGCTCGACGAAATCCGCGCCTCGCTGGCCTCCAGCCCGACCACCCTGCACATCGACGAAGAAACCTTCGCCAAAGCCATCGAAAAGCTCTTCATCCACGGCGGCGCCAACGTCGACTACAACAACAACGCCACTCGCGGCGCGACCACCTGGACCAAGCCCTACACCCGCCAGTCCGACTACCGCCGCAATCAGCTTGAGCTCGTCCAGAAATACGTCGACGGCCACCAATGCCGCATGGCCGCCCTTGTCCTCCACTTCGGCGACCTCGCCGACGGTAAGGTCCGCTGCGGCCTCTGCGACTTCTGCCATCCCACCGGCTCGTCCGCTCGGCAGCGCCCCGCCACCCGCGGCGAAATCGAAGACATGCAGGCCATCCTCGACAGCCTGCGCGGCATTCCCGGCAAGTCCATCGGCCGCCTGCTGAAAGAAGTGCCTGGCGACCTCACCCGCAAGCAGCTCGACACCTACCTCGCCGCTCTCGCCAAGGCCGAGTTGGTTTCCGTCGAAGACGCCGAATGGATCAAGGAAGGCGAAACCATCCTCTTCCGCCGTGTCTCCCTGCTCTCCAACGGCCAGGAGCCCGAAGCCGCCCTCGCCCTCCAGTTCCAGCTCCCCGCCGACATGCCTCCCGCGAAAGGCTCACGCACCGCCCGCCCATTCTCCTCCAAAGGCGTCTCACGCTCCGCCGCCCCTGAATCGGAACCCATCCAGCTCTCAGCAGCCAGTCAGCAACTTGAACAGGCATTGAAAGCCTGGCGCACTGTCACCGCCAAAAAGCTCGGCATGCCGCCCTTCATCGTCTTATTCGACCGCACTCTCCGCGCCATCGCCCATAGCTGTCCCACCACCCCCAATCAGCTTCTCGAAGTGCCCGGCATGGGTCCCGCCAAGGTAGAAAAGCACGGCGCCGAAATCCTCGCCGTCTGTCACCAGGCCTCCACTCAATCCTGAGCTGCACCGGAAAAGAAATCCGAAATTAGGAAATAAATTCAGGGGCTCCCATCCTTGACCGCGCGTTTGCTTTCAAGGGTGGGAACTAAGATCATGAAAGCCTATCCTCGCGCCTCTCCGACAAATTCAAACCGAAGCGACTATGTGCTGACCGAATAGGTCTATACTTGCCGTCATCGGAGGCTTTCATGCGCGTCCGCCTGCTTTCTCTCCTCCTGCTGGGAAGCTCCTGCTTTTCCGCGCAGACGCAACAAACGGCCGTGCGCGTTCCCGACGGCGGCACCAGCGGCCGTATGGAAAGCATCTTCATCCCGCCCAAGCCCAATGCGCCCTTCAACCTGGTGCTCGCCACGGAATGGTCCCGTCCCCTTGGGAATGGAGGCACCTTCACCCTGGCCAACGAGCGCCGCATCGTCCGCGATTCCGCCGGCCGCATCTATCAGGAACGCTGGATCCTCGTCCCCAAGGGCGGCAAAGCCAAGTCATGGATGGATATCTTCCAGATCACCGATCCCGCCCAGCACACCTGGTATAACTGCCAAACCGCGCACAAAGTCTGCGAGTTACTGACTTACTCCCTCTCCACCGAAACCACGTATAAGCCGGCCACGTTCCCATCCGGCCCTCTGCCCAACGGCAACGGCTTCCGCCAGCTTGAAGACCTCGGCGTCGGCAGCAACAGCGGCGTAGAAACCCACGGATACAAACAGACCACCACCATCAACCCGGGCGTGATGGGCAACGATAAGCCCATGATCACCACCCGCGAATTCTGGTACTCCAATCAACTCGGCGTCGACCTTTTATCGACCGTCGACTCACCCTCCAGCGGCAAACAGGTGTTCACCGTGAAAGAGCTCTCCACCTCTGAGCCGGAAGCGTCCTACTTTGCCATCCCCGAGGGCTACTCCGTCGTCGACCACACCCACGAGAAACAATAGCCGCTCCCTTCGTGGTTCAATCGCCTGGGTGGCGCCGCGTTCCGTAGCCTTGTATTCTCCCGCTCCAGCTCTTCCATTCGCACGCGCATCGGCATCA
>CAILBQ010000121.1 GCA_903832475.1 uncultured Acidobacteriota bacterium
CGAAGACACTCTTTCCCTACACGACGCTCTCCGATCTGCCGGGAATGCCGCCGTCTCCGTTGTAGATGATCTTGAATGGGCCGAAGGCGGCGATCTTCTCGGCGAGATAACGGCCGAAGGCGTAGCACTCGTTCTGGATGGCCTTATAGCCTTCTTTGCCGAGGCGCAGGAAGTTGTAGTACTGGCAGATGATTTCGCCGCCGGGACGGGAGAAATTGAGGGCGAAGGTAGGCATGTTGCCGCCAAGGTAATTCACTTCGAAGATCAGGTCTTTGGGCAGGTCTTCCTTTTCGCGCCAAAGGGCCCAACCGACGCCGAGCGGGGCCAGACCGAACTTGTGGCCGGAAGCGTTGATGGACTTGACGCGAGGGAGGCGGAAGTCCCAGAGCAGATCGGGGAAGGCGAAGGGGGCGAGGAAGGCGCCGCTGGCTCCGTCGACATGGATTGGAATGTTTAGTCCGGTCTCAGACTGGAGCTTGTCGAGGGCGAGGCTGATCTCGTGGACAGGTTCGAACTGCAGGGTGAAGGTGACGCCGAGAGTGACGATGACGCCGATGGTGTTTTCATCGCAGCGCTTGATGACTTCTTCGGGAGTGAGCAGGAGGCGGTCACCATCCATGGGGACTTCGCGGATCTCGACGTCGAAGTAGCGGCAGAACTTGTGCCAGCAGACCTGGACGGGCCCCATGATGAGATTCGGCTTTTCGATGGATCTGCCGGCGGCGCGCTGACGTTCACGCCATTTCCACTTGAGGGCCAGGCCGCCGAGCATGGCGGCTTCACTCGAGCCTGTGGTGGAGCAGCCGATGGTCGAGGCAGCGGCAGGTGAGTTCCAGAGGTCGGCGAGCATGTGTACGCAGCGCTCCTCGATGGCCGCAGTCTGCGGGTATTCATCCTTGTCGATCATGTTCTTGTCGGCGGACTCGATCATGAGCTGCTGGATTTCGGGCTCGATCCAGGTGGTGCAGAAGGTGGCGAGGTTTTGCTGGGAATTGCCGTCGAGCACGAGCTGGTCGTGGATGGTCTGGTAGACGGTTTTTGAATCAGTGGCAATTTCTGGGAAGGTGTAGGTTTCCTGTTGAGCGTCGTGGGATTGCGCTTCGAGGTCGCTGGTGGGCGCGGCGTTCAGATCTTCAGTGTTGTGCAGGGGCATCGAGG
This sequence comes from uncultured Acidobacteriota bacterium, assembly GCA_903832475.1. Classification (GTDB taxonomy): domain Bacteria; phylum Acidobacteriota; class Terriglobia; order Terriglobales; family Acidobacteriaceae; genus Acidicapsa. Next base: position 1,159 of record CAILBQ010000121.1, read on the forward strand.
CGTCTCCTGGGAGGTGGAGATCGAAGTGTAGCGGGCGCGGTGAGGGAATGGGAAGAAAAGCCTGTGAACTTCTATGGCGGGGTGAGAGGGTGTGTGGCTTCAGTGTTGCGTGAGGATCATCTTGCGGTGAAAGCGGTACCGTTGTTGTCGAATCGATCGGGCCTTCAGCCCTTGCTTTGGGGACACAGCCGTACCCAGGCCGTTGGCCTGGGCTGTGATGACGCGGGCCGTTGGCTCTGATTGAGCATGCGGCGTTAAGGAGCAGTTCTCAAGCAGTTGCTACAGGCCGTAGGGGGCGCGGTAGGGAGGCTTGAGCAGTGCCGTCGCGTGGTCTGAGCCGTGGGTGAACTTGAAGTTTTCTTGGTCCCAGGCGAGGACTTCGTGGGTGCGGACGGCGATGCAGCCGAGCAGGAGGGTTTCGACGATGGGGGATTCGTAGGCATAGTTGGCGCGGGACGGTGGGCCGCCCTGGCAGGCGCGGATCCATTCGAGGTAGTGAGGGGCGTCGGCTCCGCTGGCGCTGCCACCTTGCGTTGGCTTGGCGGGATTGAAGGGCTCTTTCTTTTCGGGCGATGACGGGTAGGGCAGGGCGAGCTTGCCGTCGGGAGTTAGGATGCGGGGGCTTTGTCCCATGTAGGCGGTGAGGAGCTTGCCGTGTTCGCCGTGGTAGATCACGCCTTCGCCGCCGTTGCCGAGTTCGGCGGAGTCGGGGAGTTCGAAGGGACGGGCGGGTTCGATGCCGCCGTCGTACCAGCGAAGCTGCAGCTCGGGACGGGTCGCAGTTTTCGGAAAGTGAAACTGGATCGAGGAGGCGACGGGGTAGCATTCGGGGAAGAGGTCGGTGGTGCTGGCCTGGATGCGGTCGGCGACATTGAGGTCGACGGCGCGGGCGATGGTGTCAAAGCCGTATTCGCCCATGTCGCCGAGGGCACCGCAGCCGAAGTCGTACCAGGCGCGCCAGACGAAGGGCAGATATTCGCGGCTGAAGGGGCGCGTTGGCGCGGGGCCGAGCCACATGTCCCAGTTCAGTCCTTCTGGAACCGGGTCGGCGTGGGTAGGCGTGGCCAGGCCCTGCTTCCAGAAGGCAGAGGCGCGCTTGGTCCAGATATCGATGGAGTGGATTGGACCGATCACGCCGCTGGCCACGAGGTCGTGAACCTGGCGCGAGGCGGTCGAGTCGGAGTTGAAGATGGAGACCTGGGTGGCGCGCTTGGTTTCAGCGGCGACGCGGGCCATTTCGCGGCATTCCCAGACGTTGTGGGCCATGGGCTTCTGGCTGTAGACATGCTTGCCTGCGCGCATGGCAGCGATGGCGATGGGGGCGTGCCAGTGGTCGGGGGTGCTGACGATGACGGCGTCGAGGTCGTGCTCTTTGGCGAGGAGTTCGCTGAAGTCTTCGTAGGCGGTGCAGGCGTTGTAGGAGGCCTGGCCGCGGTCTTTCGCGTAGTAGGCGTTGACGATGCTTTGGGCGACTTCGCGTCCGGCGGTGGGGCCGGGACTCTTGGCTCCCCAGGAGGGGTCGTCGAGGACGGTGCGGACCTTATCGCGGAGTTCGTTCGGACCCCAGTCGAGGTAGTCGCTGCTGCCGCGGTTGACGTCGCAGACGGCGACGATTTGCACGTTGGGCAGACGGAGCAGGTCGAGGAGAACGCGGAGGCCCTGGGAGCCGACGCCGATCGAGGCGATGGTGAGCTTGTCGCTGGCGGCAACGCGGGCGAGGAAAGGCGACGCGCCTGTGAGAGAAAGGGTAGGGACGATCGCACCGATACCACGAAGAACATCGCGACGTTTCATTTGGACTCCAACTTACTGCCTGCTCTGCCAGTTAGTCACGGTTCTTCTTGCGGATTTCGATATTGAGGCGTTTGATCTTCTGGTTCAGGGTGCTGAGCGGGATGTGGAACTGCTCGGCGGCGTCGGTCTGGTTCCAGTTGCAGCGCTCCAGCTTTTCGATGATGATGCGGCGCTCGATGTCTTCGAGGATGTCGAAGAGGCTGGCGTTGGGGTTGTGCTCGAGCAGCGCGTCCTGAAAGGTGCGGCCGGTGATGTGGCCGGGCAGGAGACCGGAGCCGATGATGGGGGTGGAAGAGAGGACGACGCCGCGCTCGATAATGTTTTCCAATTCGCGGACGTTGCCGGGCCATTCGTAGTCGACGAGCGCACGCATGGCGTCCGCGGTAGATC
>CAILBQ010000122.1 GCA_903832475.1 uncultured Acidobacteriota bacterium
CCGGTGAACGAAACCGGCTGGAAGCTCAGGAAGCTGATGGTCTTCGGATTATCCAGCGCGAACTGAACGATGCGGCCCACCTGCTCGTTGTTGATGCCGTTGATGATGGTCGTTACTGGCACAATGTCCACGCCGGCTTCGTGTAGATTGGCAATCGCCTGCAGCTTGACATCGAACAAATTGCCGACCTTGCGGTGCGAATTGGCAGCGTTGCCGATGCCGTCGAACTGCAGATAGACATAGCGAAGTCCGGCTTCGGCCGATGCACGGCAAAGCTCCTTGCTCTTGGCAAATTCAATGCCATTCGAAGCAGCCTGCACGCTGTTGTAACCAACCTTGCGCGCATAGGCCACGGCATCGAGGAAGTACGGCGACAGCGTCGGCTCGCCTCCCGAGAACTGTACGCTCATCTGGCGACGCGGCTTGATGGTGATCGCGTTGTCCAGCATGGTCTTGATTTCGTCCCAGGTAAGCTCGTGGACGAACCCAACCTGGTTGGCATCCATGAAGCACGGATCGCACATCATGTTGCAGCGGTTGGTCAGATCTATGGTCAGCACCGATCCGCGCCCATGGGTCACGGTCGAGGTGCCGTGGTTGTGCAGCTTCTCGTCATTGTGGGCGCGAATATCGCGGCCCGGGAAGCTTTCCTCAAGGTGACGGAAGAAGGCCGTGTCATGCGACATCAAATCTTCAAAGTGTCCGTGCTTGGGACAATCCTTCACCATCAGGATCTGCCCATCGCGCTCGATGATCTGAGCCTTGATTTCACCCACCTTTTCATTTAGCAGAACTTCGTGTGGTAGCTTGCCGTCCAGAATCTGCTGGCGAATCTCGGGCACGCATTTGGGGCAAAGCGAATCCGTCGACCGCGGCCAGCCGAGGGGCGGCTTTTCCTTCTGCCAGCTCTTGAGCAGCGGCTTGTCACTCCACTTGGGGGTGATGGACTCGTTCGGATTGATCCGATTGAGGCGCTCATAGACTGCCCACGCGCCCTTGGCTGCGTAGACTACGGCTTTCTCGGCGTATTTGGTCGCTTTTGACATAACTGCGATCTCCTTGGAAGACTTTCCTGCGGGCTGAGGGTTGGATGCGTCAAAATGGCTAACGTTTTGATTTCTTTACAATTTGTTGGCGAAGTCGGACGGGACAGTATCTGTCCGCTTCTACATCTAAAACGCCATGACTAGGGTAACGCGCGCCCCTGCGCAACCCAAAGCGCTGACAGCGAACGGCAATTTGAGGGGTGCGAGTGGCAACTTGAGGAGATGAACGGGAAGATCTTCGGGTACTTTGAGGCCGTAGAAGTCTGCAAAGGCACCCAACCAAACAACTTACTGGCCGGCATTTTCCTTGTTTGCCACCTGGTTGATGATCCGCTGAACGATGACCACCTGCACATGGATGCGCTTGGCTACATCCGGAAGAAATTCGGTCACAAAATTATCGATTGGCGCCGTCGCCAGCCCAATCGCATACCGTTGCGCTGACGCGGAGGCATTCGTTTGTCGGCCCGGCACGTACAGGTTGGCAATCTCGTCATCGATCGCGAATCCCACCAGGTTGGCGTAGTTCAGCATGCCCCTTTCGTTGTCACCCTGAGTCCACACCACCTGCGAAATGGCGTGAAAGATACGCCGTTTGTACGAAGCTTTCGGCATGCGGTGATAGTGCGGATCCTGGTGGGCAATCGAGCAGATCAGGAAGGTGTTGAAGAACTCCCCCGTGATGTCCTCCGTGTACGAAATTCCGACATTCCGCCCAAACCCCGCCATTCCCGGCCCATCGGGCCCATGCGCATTCGCGCCGACTGAAATCGCCGCATTCCCCAGAATGGTCACCGCGTTGAACGGGTCCAGCACGTTCCGCAGCGCCAGCCATCCCTTCTCCCCGGGCGTCAACGGCTTCACCTGCGGCCCATTGGCAAACCGCATATACCAGTTCACCCGCCCACTTGAGCACGGCCCTGGATTGCAGTCCTTTTCCTTCTTTTGCGTCAAGCCCGTTGCCGATCCGGGAGCATCCGGAAGACTCGCCGCCTCCGACGGCTTAGCTGCCTGATTCTGCGTGGGCGTTTGTTCAGTCAACCCGGCAATCCGATTGAACCCGTCATCTTCCGCGGACTCCACCGGCAACGGCGATAACAACAGCGAAGTATCTGCATCCATCGCGTGAGCGGGAGACTGGGCAGACGCCACAGTAGACGAGGCGAGCGCGAAGAACACAGCCATCAGCGCCGTCTTCGTCTGCCGCCACTCTGCGCTCGCATTGTTCTGCGGCATACGTACCTTCGCCTCCTCATCCCTTGAGGTTTCGACGCAGAAGGTGCGCAAAAGGTCGCCCCTTGCCGAAGACCCAATGCCGTTGCAATCCACCTTTCGTGGAGTGACCTTAACGGCACATCCCTCGTCCTATCTCACGTCATAGATTGACGCGCGTTCCTGCAAATGCGCACACTGAGATTGGAGACGAACTCATGAACGCCTACGCCTCACCCGGCGAAACTTTTGCCCGCAGCATTGAAGACCTCGTTGAAAACGTAGAAGTCGAGGTTCGCCACGCCGTCGCCTACATCGACGCCGTCGTCGTTCCCCAGGTGCGGAAAGAATCCAGCACCGCGCTGCGTCATCTCGCCGGCCACTTGGAGCGGCTGGCCAACAACCTCCACAATGCCGAGCCCGCGCCCACAGGGAACACCCCTTCGTGAACCAACGCCCCCAAGGCGGGTTCCTCAAGGGTCCCCTCCAGGGACGCAGCTGCATCGCTGCCCTTGGCCTGTTCAGTGTCGGCTTGGCTGCCTGCAGCCACCATCACAACTATCCCGTCGCCGCCGCACCGGCGCCGCCGCCCATCCGGTCCCGGAACTCGTCTACCCGTCCCGCTCCCCGGCCGGCAGAAACACCCACTCCCGCCATCGCTACCGCAACCGACGACGAATTCATCGCGACCCACAAGCCCATCTACACCGAAGAGGGCGTCGCCAGCTGGTATGGTCCTCCCTACCATAATCGCGTCGGGGCGAACGGCCGAGTCTTCGACCAGAACGTCATGACCGCCGCTCATCGCACCCTGCCCATGGGCTCGCTCATCGTCGTCACCAATGAAAAAACCGGCCAGTCCGCGGTCATGCGCGTCACCGACCGCGGACCCTTCGTCCAGGGCCGCCTGCTCGATCTTTCCATGGCCTCTGCCAAAGCTATCGGCGCCTACCTGCCGGGCCTGGCCAACGTGCGCATCGACGTCTACGACACCCCGCGCCCCATGGACTCCGGCGGCCGATGGTGCGTCCAGATCGGCGCATTCGAACACCAGCGCAAGGCCGAAAAGCTCGTCGAGGAACTCGAGCGCCAGTACGACAGCGCCAACGTCATCGACTTCCAGGGCCCCACCGGCTTCTGGGTGCGCATCCGGCCCCAGGGCGACAATCGCGAACAGGCCGAATCCATCGCCCGCCGCCTTCGCCCAGCGGAAGGCGACGCCTACCTGGTCCGCCTCGACTAACCCTGCTGAATCAGCCGGTAAACTCTTCTTCCTTGGTCTCCGCTATCGCCCGCAGGTTCACCGACCTCTGCGCCAGCACATGTCCTGCTGCCACGCCAACCAGGCACAGCACAACCGACAACACGACATTGGCCAGCGCCCGCCCCCAGAATCCCGTTCGGAGCAGATCAAAGGTCTGCAGGCTGAAAGAAGAAAACGTCGTAAACCCGCCGCAAACTCCCACCATGACAAACAGCCGCAAGTTGTTCATAGACCTTTTACATGTCTGGCGACATATCAAATTAATGATAGATTATTACGGAAGCATATCATCACATCATTCCTTTATATTCATCCTTCATATGTGTAATTCGAGGCATTAAGAGATTAGAAGATTGTTATAACATATCATTGCATGTATCAATTCAATTTGTTTGAAATTTTGATTTATAGATTATTAATTAGAGAAAAGATCGGTTAATCAGTATATGGTTATAATAAGTTTTTAGTAGCATTTAATACAGAAATATTTTCAAAACTGAGAATGAAGCAAAAGAAAACTTACTTGATTTTATTAATTCTAAATTATATAAGGGTCATTAAGAAATGTTATGAGTGAGATTGATGTATGTTAATAAAGTTACTTGGTGACATATAGAATAAGATCATTTTAATTATTAACTAATTTAGTAAATTTAGGCACCCTCAGTAAAAATTTCAAAAAGTAGCTTTCTTGAAATCTTTTTAAACTTATGGATGCCCTATATCAGTCATTAGCGATAAACGAAGCTTCCTTAGTAGCTCACTTATCCTTCACTACATCTCTTGCTTTCTGAGAAGCATCATGTTACGCTTGTCTCGCATCTTGCTTAGCTCCATAGTATAACTCTTTAGATTTGTCGGTGGCTTGGTCAGCTGCATACTAGATGTTTTCTCCCATATTCTGAAGAGGTTCTTTGATATTCTTATCAAATGATGATGCTACATCATGTTTCTTAGCATCTAATCCAGTTTTAGCTTATTCTGTCGACATAAGTGCTTATTTATTCTATAGATTTTAAAATTAAATTATATCTTTGATTCTTTGGTTCAATTAATAAACTTATTATCAAAATGAATAATTTTTAGTCAGATGGGGTTTTGGGGTTGCGGAGATCATTGGTGGAGACGG
>CAILBQ010000123.1 GCA_903832475.1 uncultured Acidobacteriota bacterium
ATGGTTTTTAGGTAGAAGGCGAGGTTGTGGATGGAGTTGAGGGTGCCGCCGAGGGGCTCGGCGGTTTGCATGAGGTGGCGGAGATAGGCGCGGCTGTAGCGGCTGCAGGTGGGGCAGGAGCAATTGGGGTCGGGAGGGTTGGGGTCGTCGGCGAACTGCTTGTTCTTGATGTTCATGCGGGCCATGCCGGTGGAGGCGGGGTCGGTGAAGAGGAGGCCGTGGCGGGCGGCGCGGGTGGGGATGACGCAATCCATCATGTCGACGCCCATGCGGGCGTATTCGACGATTTCGTCGGGGAAGCCGACGCCCATGACGTAGCGGGGTTTGTCTTTGGGCAGCAGGGGGAGGACTTCGGCGATGACTTCGCGGGTGAGGTCGCGCGGCTCGCCGACGCTGAGGCCGCCGATGGCGTAGCCGTCGAAGTTCATATCGACGAGGCGCTCGGCACTCTCGCGACGGAGGTGCGGGTACATGCCGCCTTGCACGATGCCGAAGAGGGACTGGGTCTGGCCGTTGAGCTCGTTGTGCCAGGGGACGAGGTGCTGGTGGGCGCGGAAGTGGGTGAGTGAGCGGGCGGCCCAGGCCATGGTGTAGCGGAGGCTCTCGGCGGCGCGGGCTTCGTCGGCGGGGTACTCGGTGCATTCGTCGAAGGCCATGCAGATGTCGGCGCCGAGGGCGATCTGGACGTTCATGGAGTGTTCGGGGGAGAACATGTGCTTGCTGCCGTCGAGGTGGGAACGGAACTCGACGCCGTGTTCGGTGAGCTTGCGGAGTTTGGAAAGAGAGAAGACCTGGAAGCCGCCGGAGTCGGTGAGCATGGCGCGGGGCCAGCTGATGAATTTGTGGAGTCCGCCGAGGGAGCGGATGAGTTCGTGGCCGGGGCGGAGATAGAGGTGGTAGGTGTTGCCGAGGATGATCTGTGCGCCAAGGTCTTCGAGGATGTTCTGGGGGACGGCCTTGACGGTGCCCTGAGTGCCGACGGGCATGAAGACGGGGGTTTCGACGGTGCGGTGTGGGAGGTGAATGCGAGCGCGGCGGGCACCGGATGGGGCGGTGGAGAGGAGTTCGAAGCGTAGGGGCACGTCTTTATTTTACGGGCCGGGGAGTAACCAGGGAGCGAGGGATGAGGGATAGGGACGTGGGGCGCTGGGACTCGCGCCCTGTTGGTGAGATGAAAGCCTGGCTTTCACGAAGGGTGCGAGATGGCATCTGAGTTTTGCATGGCGACTGCGACGAAACATATCAGTGCAACGAAGAAGGCCGCGAAGAAGAGCGCGGCGAAGAAGAAGCCGGCGAAGAAACCATCCAGCGAGCAGCATTGCTGGCCGGGGTTTGAGCCGACGCCGGGGAAGGCAGCGGGCGAGAAGGGGAGTTGCAAACCGAAGCCAGGGAAGCAGGGCAAGGGGGTTCGCAAGGCGGATCAGAAGGCTGCTGCGGCGAGCAAGCTGGAGAAGGCGCGGTGAACCCGCGTTGTGCGGACGATGGAGGCGAGAAGGGTGCCTGAGCGGATGGGTCCTGGTGGAGGACCGCAGGTCCTACGGCTTCGCGCAGGATGACGGCGGTGTGGGTGGGGATGTGCGCAGGCCAAAGCTGGGTCAGATGCCTTCGTGGCGTTTGATCCAAGCGACGAGTTGATCGATGGGGAGGGGGCGGCTGAAGAGGTGGCCCTGGACGACGTCGCAGCCGATGGAGCGAAGAAACTCGAGTTGCTCGATGGTCTCTACGCCTTCAGCGACAACGTTCATGCCGAGGTCATGGCCGATTTCGACGGTCTTTTGGACCATGACGCGATCGCTGTCACTGGTGTGCATATTCTGCACGAAAGATTTGTCGATTTTCAGTTCGGTGGCGGGGACGAGGCGGAGTTGCTGCATCATGGCGTAGCCGGTGCCGAAGTCGTCGACGGATAGCTTCACTTCTTTCATGCGCAGACGAGTGAGGACGTCCAGCGTGCTGGACAATTCTTTGATGAGTCCACTTTCGGTGATTTCCAGAATGATGTTGTGCGGGCTGACGTCGTGTTGACGGAGCAAGGCCATGAAGTAGTCCGTGAACTGGAGATCACGGAGAGAAAAGATGGATACGTTGAGGGATAGGACGGTGGGCGTTCCGTTCGGGGTGACGACCTGTTTGAACTCCTTGAGGCCGCATGTGGCGACGATCCAGCCAAGCTGGTCGATAAGGCCGAGGGTCTCCATGCGGCTGATGAAGAGGTCGGGAAAGATGAGGCCGCGATGGGGATGTTTCCAGCGCACCAAGGCCTCGATGCCGACGACGCGGTTGTTGGATAGCTGGACTTGCGGCTGGTAGTGGACGACGAATTGCTCCTGCACGATGGCATTGCGAAGCTCTTCGTCGGCAATGGGGATGTGGAGGACGGCGTGTTCGGAGCGTGGACTGCCTTCCGCAATCTGGCGATGGAGAACGGCTTCGAGCTGGTCGATGCGGAAAGGTTTGGAGAGATGTCCGACGACACTCAGTCCAAGCGAGCCGGCGAGTTGCTCGGCGCTTTCCAAGATACGCTTGCCGACGCCGCTCATGAATATGATCGGTATACGGCAGCCCTGTTGCGCAAGCAATCGAAGGATTTCGATGCCATCCGTTTTGGGCATGATGAGATCGAGCATGATGAGGGTGACTTCCGGCGTTAGTTCGCGGAAGAAGGTACCTGGATCGCTGGTGGCGGAGCAGGGGATCCCCATGGTGTTGGTGGCATCGCAAATCAAGCGGCCCAAGCTTTCCTCGTCATCGATTACGAGGATTCGTTGAGGTCTTGGCATTTTGGCTTTCGTGCTGGCTGTATGCGTCCGTCACAACCTGGTTAGGGATAGGGGCTCGGAAACGTTGCAGGAGGCGGGGTTACAGGCCGTCCATGGCCATCTGTACTGCTGCGTTGAACTCATCTCGCTGATAGGGTTTGTTTAAAAGAGGACCTTCGTGCAGCGAAATCTTATCGTTTGCGAGGGCCTCGGCGGGAAAGCCGGAGCAGTAGATGCAGCGGATGTTGGGCGAGATCTGGCGAGCCTTCTGGACGAGGGCGACGCCATTGATGTCGCCGCCGAGAATGACATCGGTGATGAGCAGGACGATGTCCGGCTGATCGATGAGAAGCTGGATAGCTTCGGATCCGCTTCTTGCCTGAATAGTGTGAAAGCCTGACTCAACGAGATACGTGGATGCGATTTCGAGGAGTCCTTCTTCGTCGTCAACCACCAGGACTTTGGCTCCTTTGGAGCTTACGACGGGTAGGAGCGGCGGTTCCAAGAAAGCAGGCAGCGGCTGTACGGAGAAGGGGAAGTAGAGGGCGATGTTGGTACCGAATCCGACCTCACTGTAGATGCGCATTGCGCCACCGGATTGCTTGACGAAGCCATAAACCATGGCCAAGCCGAGGCCGGTTCCCTTGCCGCGTGCCTTGGTGCTGAAGAAGGGCTCAGTGGCGCGAGCGACGGTTTCGGGTGTCATGCCGGTGCCGGTGTCGGAGATAGAAAGGCGGGCATAGGTTCCGGCAGGAAGCTCTCCGGCCAGGACGGAGGGGTGAGAGTCCTGGAGGGTGCGGCGGCTGGTGGTGATGGAGAGAGAGCCCCCGTCGGGCATAGCGTCGCGGGCGTTGACCATAAGATTCAAGACAGCGCTTTCCAGCCGGTTGACATCGACCAATACAGGTTGTAACTCCGAGTCCAGGTTCGCAGTAACTCGGATGGTAGCACCTAAAGCTCGGCCGGCTAACTCTAGCACATTGCTGATGCATTGTCCGAGGTGGGCGGGGCGGGCGCGGAGCTCTTCATGGGAAGCGAAGGTGAGGAGGCGGCGGGTGAGGTCGGCGCCGCGGGTAGCGGCTTCCTGAGCGCTGCGCACGCGCCTCATGAGGAGCGGCTGGTCCGGCACCATGCGTTCGAGGAGATCGAGATTGCCGAGAATGACGCCGAGCAGGTTGTTGAAGTCATGGGCGATTCCGCCGGTGAGCTGGCCGACGGCTTCCAGCTTTTGTGCCTGATGAAGCTGCTGTTCGAGGAGCCGTTTTTCGGTGATATCGCGGGCTATCTTGGAAGCGCCGATGACTTTGCCGGCCGGGTCACGGATGGGGGAGATGGTGAGGGAGACCTGGATGAGCTTGCCGGCCCGGGTGCGGCGGACGGTTTCAAAGTGGTCGACGGTTTCTCCGTTGAGCAGGCGGAGGAGGATGGCGTCTTCTTCCTGTTGGCGACCGTCGGGGAGAAGTTTGCGGATGGATTGGCCGATCATCTCGGCCTGGGAATAGCCGAAGATGCGCTCGGCGCTCTTGTTCCAACTGGTGATGGTTCCGGTGGCATCTTTGCCGATGATGGCGTCGTCAGAGGATTCGACGATGGCGGCGAGGCGATCGCGAGCCTGGTCGGTGAGCCAACGCTGGGTGGTGTCGCGGTAGGTGACGAGGGCGTGGAATTCGCTGTTGTTGTGACGAGGGATGAGGGATGAGCTGATTTCGCGGGTGCCCATGGCGCCGGTTTCGCGGTCCCGGTATACGACGGTGCAGTCCTGGACGAATTCGCCGCGTCGGGCCTTGGCGCTGGGCCAGTCCTGAGGGGAAAGCAGATTCCCGGCGAGATCGAAGGCTTCGAATCGGCTGACAATGGTGGAGTAGGAATGCTCGTTCTCAGGGAGAGAGAGGAGGCGGGTGGCGGCTTTGTTGCGGAGGATGACTTCGCCGGCGGCATCGATGACGACGAGGCCTTCGGACATGTTGTCGAAGATGGTTTGCATGAGCAGCTGGTTCTCGGCGATCTGCTGCTCCTGGAAAGTAAAAGCGCGGTTGAGGCTGGCGCTGAGAAAGACGATGAGCAGGAGGATGAGTGTCACGAGGGCAATGCTGAGGACGGCAATCGTCGAGACGCGCACGGCGTGGGTAAAGGCGGCGGGTGAGGCGGTCATGGGCATAAAGCGGACAGCGGCCATGCCGAGGTAGTGCATGGAAGAGATGGCGAGTCCCATGAGGAGGGCGGCGGAGGCTTTGCGCCATCCGGCGGATGGGATGCGATTGCGCAGGGCGTAAGCGGTGTAGAGGGCGGAAGTGGCGATGAGAATGGCGTCGACGATGGAAAGCGTGACGAGCGGCGTGGAATAGACGCACATGGCGTTGAGGCGCATGGCGTCCATGCCGAGGTAATGCATCGCTGCGATGCCGGAGCCGACGGAGCAGCCGGCGAAGAGGATGGGCGGACTGCGAAGACCGGGGCGGGAGATGGTGAAGAGAGCGATTCCGGAGGCAATGACGGCAACGACGAAGGAAAGGAGGACGGTAGGCCAATCGTAAAAAACGGGGATGGGTAGCCTGAAGGCCTCCATGCCGATGTAGTGCATGGCCCAGATTCCGGAGCCCAGCGCGACAGAGCCGCCGAGAAGCCACATCCGCCGGGTAGGGCCGCGAATGATATGGAGGTTGGTGGCCAGGTCCAGGGAGGCGTAAGCGGCAAGGACGGCGATGGCGACAGACAAGCAGACGAGTGCCGGTTGGTAGGAACCCGTCAATGCAATATTTGCGGTCATGGGCCCACTAGCGCGACGAACTTTCAGCCGCTGGGAAGCGCGGCTTACTTGGCGAGCGCTTCAAAGAGGAAAACAATAGCACGAAATGTTTCGCGTGACTTGCATTTCGTGAACAGTCGTTCACGATTGTGGCGATATCATATCAAAAACCAAGGGATGTGCCTAGGTGAATTGCCGGATGCGGGAGCTGGTGATTTTCAGGTGGGCTGGTGGGATTGGCTGGGGATCGAAAAGTGTAGCACCCGTGCAGTGCGTGGAGGGGGAACACAATTTCTCCCACCCATGCTGCGCATGGATGGGGCACAGAGATTTATGGGGTTACCAGGTGAGGGTGATGGTGAGGGTTTGCCAGCCTTGGCCGGGGGGGAAGTGGAGGTCAATCGCGTTGGGGGTGAATGCGGGACCTTCTTTCGAAGTGGGAGAAGCGCCTGATTTCTTGGTCGCATCCACTCGCACGTTGCCTCCAAAAACGGCTTTCGCACCGTTCACCGGATTCGACAACGTAATCTTCGGCTCAATGGAGGGCCGATTGATCCTGAGTTTGAGTTGGGCGTCTGCACCGGGCTGACCTTCGGCCTTGAGAGTCAGACTCCGAGGTTCGTAGTCGGCAGACAGGATCTTGGTTTGCTGAGGCCTGTCTCCTGGAGTGGGAAGGGTATGGTCCGCAATGCTGACCTCGACGGCAGGTAGGGGAATGGAAAGAAGTGGAAGGTCTTTCAGCGACCCCCTTGGAACGTTCGCGCCGGCAATGTTGGACTTCAGGGTGAGTAGAGGTTTGACCTGCGTGTCTTCCGACGAGTTTATGGCAGGGCCGTAGATGGTCCCGCCTACAATCAGGGCCTCTTTCTCGCGGGTAAACACGAGATTTACGGTGTGGTTGCCGAGATGGATGTCGTTCACCGCGGCGTGGTCCCAGTTGGCGGGGAGGTGGGGGTTGACGGTGATGGTGTTGGAGGCGGCGTCGAGGTTGATGCCGAAGAGGCCGCGGAGAGTGGGCGTCAAGACCATGGCGCTGGACCAGAGTTGGTGGCTGGTGCTGCGGCCCATGGGGACGTAGAAGTCGCCGGATAGGAGTTCGGTGACGGCGCCGGGGTCCTGGGCCCAGGTGAGGTCGACGTTTTGCATGAGCATCTGCTGGGCGGGGAGGGGCTGGTTGGCGCGGTATTCGGCGAGGGCTCCCCAGCCGGTGAAGAGAGGCCAGACGGAGCCTTGGTGGTAGCTCATGCCGTCGTAAAAGGGCTCGGTGGTGGCGACGTCGCGGAGGCCCCAGTCGGTGGCGATGGTGGGGCCGGCCCACTGGGCGAGGCAGGCGGCGGGGTGGTCGAGAGCCGCGGAGCTAGCGGGGTTAGCGGAGACAGCGGAGCTAGATTGGTCCCACCAGGCGATGGAGGGGTACATGGTGCTCGCTTTGTCCATCGTGCCGTCGAGGTTGTGGCTGAAGGCGTAACAGCCTTTGGCGGGGTCGTAGTATTCGGATTCGATGAGGGTGTGGAGTTTGGCGGCGCGGGTGCCGGCGGCGGTGGCTTTGTCAGGGTTGCCCAGAGCGGACTCGATGGCGGCGAAGGCGGAGCTCGCTTGTTCGTCGAGGAGGGCGAGATAGACCTCCTGGTGGGGCTGGCCCTGGGGCCAGCTTTCGACCCAGCCGGTGCCCTGGCTGTTGTCGTAGATGCCGTCGTGGTCGGTGTCGGAGGTGGCGGCGGTTTCGAAGGCCCAGGCTTTTTCGATGGCGTCTCTGTGGGCTTTGAGGAAATCGGTGTCGCCGCTGGCGCGGTAGTAGTCGCGCATGGCCATGAGAAAGAGCGGGGTGGCGTCGGCGGCGGCGTACATGTAGGGGAACTGCTTCCAGTCGACGGAGGGGTCGGCGGCGGTCTGGGAGTATTCGTGCATGATTTTGCCGTCGTCGCGCTGGCGGGCGATGAGGAATTCGAGTTCGGAGCGGGTGAGGGCGAAGTCGCCGTAGCCGTTGACGGCGTAGAGGGTGTAGAGGGAGTCGCGGCCGAAGAACCAGCCGAAGCCGGGGCGGGCGGAGTCTCCGCTGGAGAAGTAGCCGGCGACGAGGGCGGTTTCCTGGGCCCTTTCAGGGGTGGCGTTGAAAGTGGCGGGGTGGGCTTTGAGCTGTTCGATGGAGACGACGCCCCAGCGGAAGGCTTCGTTGAGGGTCTTGTCGGGGGTTTCGATGGAGGTGGATTCGGACTGGACTTTGTCCCAGGCGGCGGCGTGGGCGGCGTAGAGGGCGGGGATCTGGGCGTTGAGGTCGGCGAGGACCTGGCCGAGGGCCTTGTTTTCGGAGGCTTCGCGAGTGGTGGAGACGGCCATCAGGAGGGGGAAGAATTTGGCGTTTTCGCCGCGGCCATCGCGTTTGGGGTCGTAGTGGAGGTGAAGCTCGAGGGGGTGCTCCTGGGGACGCTCCTGGTAGGGGGCGGCGATGCCGGGGGTGGCGGTGGGGATGGCGATGGCTCCGGCGACGTCGGGGTAGTCCATGTGGAGGGTGTAGTAACCTTCGCCGTCGAGCTGGTTGGGTTCGGCGGAGACGGTGGTGGGGGGATGGAAGGGCACCCAGTCAGGGCCGGGGATGCCGTCGTTGCGCTTGGGCCACATCCAGCGCATTTCCGGGGTGAACCGGAAAACGAGGTCGATGGGGTGGTCGGAATCGATCTGGAAGAGGCAAATGGGTCCCGTCGCAGGAGAAGTCCCAGGTCCCAAAGA
This sequence comes from uncultured Acidobacteriota bacterium, assembly GCA_903832475.1. GTDB lineage: Bacteria > Acidobacteriota > Terriglobia > Terriglobales > Acidobacteriaceae > Acidicapsa. Next base: position 8,233 of record CAILBQ010000123.1, read on the forward strand.
CGGGACCTGGGGCACCCTTGGGTCGGGGCTGAACATGATCTGGCGGAGGGTGAAGCCGATGTGGCTGTAGGTGATGGTGGTGTGGTCAGGGCGGACTTCAATGTTGGCGGCCTGCTGGTTGACGTTGATGGGGACGGAGTAGCCCTGGATGTTGGCTTCGATGGTGAGGTGGCTGAGGAGCTTGATGGGGAGGATCCAGGACTCGAACTGGCCGTCCTGAGTGCCGACCAGGACGCCGCGAGGGCCGGCGACGGTGAAGGGCTGGACAGGCTGGACGGGGCGGGAGATGACCAGGTCGCCGGACGGGCCAGCTGGGGAACTGCCCTTGATAGGGAAGGGCGGGAGGGGAGTCAGAGTCTGGGCCTGGAGGGCTGGGGCGAGCGAGGAGACGAGGAGGAGAACGGCGGCGGAGAGAGGGAGCGGAGCGTGGGAGCGTAAGTAGTTCATCGGCGGTCAGTTTAATGCATTTCGAGCGAGGTGTGACTTTTAACGTCTTCGAGGAGAGGCGTGCCGACGAGAAATACGGTTGCATCGCCGGCGGGGAAGTGGGGAGCAGGAAAAAGGCCGCCGCTCGGATGAGCGACGGCCTTTTGTGGGGAGGGCGGTTGGTTAGAAGGTGAACTTGGCTTCCAGCTCGGTGTTCCGGTTGCCGGACTTGTAGGCCAGGGTTCCGCCGCTGATTTCGGAGACATCAGCACTGAATCCGCCGTTGATGAAGGTGTTGGCATGGTTGAAGACGTTTATGAAGGTTGCGCTGATGTTCAGCCCATAGCGGTCATGGAACTTGAAGTTTTTGGCCGCTCTCAGATCTTCTCCCCAGGTGCCAGGACCGTAGTACGAATTTCGGCGGTCCATCTTGGGATCGAAGCCGCCGCCGGCGATGGAGGCGCCTCCGGGGATCGGGGTGTCAGAGCAACCGCAGATAGGGTTGAGGAAATGGTTGTAGTTTGTCGTCAGATCGCCTTCGGGATCAGAGAAATATGCAGGGAGATCCTGGAAGGAGTAGGTGTTGGGACCGTAGGTGGAGCTGAGATCCGTGAGGTGCGAGTTGGTCTTGGGGCGGGCACCCGGGAAAGCGGTGCGTGGGCAGACGGTGTAGCCGAAATAGCAATCGTAGAGGGAGTAGGGATTGCCGGTCTGCGCATTGAAGTTGGTGCTGGCGATCCAGCCGCCCAGGAGGCTTCCGATCAGGTGATTGTTGTGCTTGAGGAAGGGAAGCTCGTAGATGATGCCCGCAGTGATGCGATGACGCACGTCGAAATCGGAGTTGCCGAGGTCAAGCGCGTGATCGTAAGGATCGAGGTAGCCGAGAACGGTACCGCCGCCGGCCGTGTTGTTGCCGTCAGAGAATGTGGAGCTGTTGTTATCGAGCGAGTGACCGAAGGTGTAATTGGCGATCGCCGTCAGACCGGAGTGGTGGAAGTTGTTGGAGCGGATACCCAGGTTCGCGGCTTCGTAGTAGCTGTCGCCGTCTGCACCGCGCCAGTTAATGTTGGAGTACTGCTGATTCAACCGGCTTCCGAAGTAGCCTGTGTCATCGAGATAGTTGTTGCCGGTGAAAAGGCGGTTAATGTTGGCAATGGTGTAGTTGTGGATGCCACGTGACCCGATATAACCGGCGGTGATCAGCGTGTTGGGCTCGAGCTGGTGCTCGAGGGTGAGGCTCCAGTTCTCCGCGTAGGCCGGCTTGATGTTGGGATCGACGGCGCGGAGAGTGGTGTTGGGCAGGCGTGTGGGCCCGATGGCGCTGCCGAATTCCCCGAGGTTGTTGGTGCTGAGCGGGGTCAGGCCGACCAGGGCGACTACAGCGTAGTTCGGCGGATTCTGGATGACGTTGAAGGTGACGTTGTTGAAGTTGCGCTCGTATGCGAGTGCAAAGCCGCCGCGCACGCTGGTCTTGCCGTTGCCGGTGAGGTCGTAGGCGAATCCGACGCGGGGGCCGAATTGCTTCAGGTTGAGATTCCAGAGGCGGCCGTTGGGCGAAGTCTCGCGGGTCTTGACAACACCGTCACGGATGTCCTGGAATTCATTGCCTTCGTTCGCCGGGAAGAAGTTGGCGTCCAGAGAGGCTCGTTGCGAATGCTGCGGTCCGTATACTTCCCAGCGCAGACCGGCGTTCAGGGTGAGGCGCGTGGTGGCCTTGTAGGTATCGGACACGTAAAGAGCGCCATCCTGGTAGCGGTTGCTGCGGGAGAAGTTTGGTGATGTGGCCGGAGTCTGGATTTGGCAGGCAGGGGTCACGATGTAAGCGCCGGTGTTGAGATCACGCGAGCAGGGGAAGACACCGTTAGGGTTGATGGCTTCTTCGACTTCGCCGACGTTGCCGTTGATGAAGTTGATCAAAGCGCCGTTGGTGCCGGCTTTCAGGGCGACGAAGGAG
>CAILBQ010000124.1 GCA_903832475.1 uncultured Acidobacteriota bacterium
GCGAGGCTCGAGGCGGGTGGCGGCGAGGTTGACGCTTTCCAGGCGGCGGCTTTCGCCAGCCTCTTCGATCCCTGCCAGCATGCTCACGGTGAGCATGATCAAGGGAACCCAGGCGGGCCAGGTGTAGTACTCCTGGTTGGTGGAGAGCGAGAAGAAGAGCAGGGTGAAGGCCGCGAAAAGTCCCAGGAGCCAGGCGGAGCGGGTGCGAAATTTCAGCCGGGCGACATAGCTGGCTACGTCCTCGCGAACGGCGAAATCGAGGTAAAAATCGACGGTCTGGCCGCCATCCTTGCGGAAGTGCTGCATCCACTCGTGACGGGTGCGCCAGGCGATGAGGAGGGCCGCGGGGAAAAAGAGGCTCCAGGGAAAGATCCAAACCAGGTGCAGCAGCCAGTAGGCGGCGAACGGCAGACGGTTGTAGTCATGGGGGTAGCGCGTGCCGAGGAAGCGGAACACGTGCTCGTTGAGGAAGTAGAAATACCAGAAGCCGTGCACGTTTCCGAGTGTGGGGATATTGCCGAAGGGATGGCCCTGGTCTGGGTTGCGGATTCCGGCGAGGATGTGCCACGGCGCAGCGATGGCGAGAAAGAGAAGCAATCCGCTGAAGAGCCTGAGATTTCGCCAACGGCGCCATTGTCCGCTGAGCATCAGGAATGGGATCGCGGCGGCGAGGAAAAATAACGGTGCGATCAAGCCTTTGGTCAGCGTGGCCAGCGCCTGGGCAGCCCAGGAGAAATAAAAGTAGCCGGGACGGCGGCTTTCGAGACCGGTCAAAAAGCAGTACAGCGCCAGCAACAGCAGGAAGCTGAGCAGCGCTTCGGGGATAAAGAAGCGCGTGAAGAGGAACGGGCCGCAGGCGGTCAAGGTTCCGAGACCGGCGTAGAGCCCTGCTCGATCTCCCCAGGCTTTCCTGGACCACAGCCAGGCCAGCCACGCGCAGGCCAGCACAGCCAGCGCATTGGGGAGATGGGTCGCGAAGGCATTTTCACCCAGGATTTTGTACAGGCCGGCGACGATCCAGTATGGGAGAGGCGGCTTTTCGAGATACCGAATGCCGTTTTCTTTCAACGTGATCAGGTCGCCGCTTTCGGCCATGTGCGCGGCCGCCTGGGCGTGGGATGCATCGGCGTCGTCGAGCAGCGCGGGCGTGTGCAGTGCGGCGAGATAAATGCCGGCGAAGACTACCAGCATCAGAATCCAAGTGACCAAAGCAGAAGGTGAAGCAGGGGAACGAGGAGCGTGTTTTGACGTTGCTGTCATGGTTTCTTTCTGGAGCACAGGATACCAGCGATAGAAAGGAGAGCAGCCCAGTTGCTGATACGTGGGGACGGGGGGCTCGCTCGAGCATTCGTGCATTTCTTACACGGTTGCACTGCAAATTTTGCATCGGTGCCCGCCTGTCCAGTTGGCGCATAGGGGCATATTGCTTATTGGATTGAAGTTGCGGCACGGTCTACGGAAAGAGTTTTGGCCATCGCCGTGCATTGTTGGGGAGTGGGGAAAGGGCGAAGCGCGTGCAGCGCACGTGAAACGAGGTGGCTTCAGTGCATCGGTTCAACAACAATATCGTCCTGCAGGGGATGCTCGCCCTGCTTGCCTTCGCACTTTTGCTGGTGGTTGCAGCCAGGGCTCTACAGCCGCAGCAGTCGTCTGCCCCTGATCCTGTTTTGGCCGCTTCGCTGCAGGAGCCGCAGCAGCCGGTGGCGCCTCCAGACGCCCAGTCGCCGGATCCGAGCCGGGACGGCAAGGCTGTGCCAGCCAGCGTTTTTCACGGAACGATTGCCAGGGATGGATCAGACTTCGTTTTTCGCGATCAGTCGGGGAAAGTGTATCGGCTGGACGCTCCGGAAAAGGCAAAGCCTTACGTAGGCAAGACGGTCAAGGTAACGGGTCAGGTCGAGAAAAACGCAAACTTGATCCACGTGCAGCATATTGAAATGGTCGCAGCATGATTTGGCATACTGGCCGGCCTTGAATGCAAAGCTGGCCGAAATCAAACATTGCAACCGCGGCCCATGAGAGGGACATCTCGTGGGCCGTTTGCTGTTTGCACTGCTTTGACAGGTCTGGGAACTGGATCGCCTTTGGTTCTGTGAAATTGTTCTGAGTGAAACATTTCGATCGGCCCAGCCGAGGCTCTTTGCTCTCCGGTGTGTTGTATTGTTGGCTTAGCCGCAACCTTACAGGCGCGCTTTTGAGCGAACGAATGCCCAATCCAGCTACGACTTTCGCAGCGATCGATATTGGCTCCAACTCCTGCCGCCTGAAGATTGCCAAGGTGGTGGCGCACAAGCTGAAAACACTGCATGAAGACCGGGAAGTGACGCGGCTGGGCACCAGTGTCTTCGATACCGGGCTGGTTTCGCCGGAAGCGATGGCCATCACGCTCAAGGCGCTGAAGCGATTTCAGCGGGCGGTGCAGGCGCATGGAGTAGAGCAGATCCGGGTGGTGGCTACGTCGGCGATGCGCGATGCGCGCAATGCGCAGGCGTTTGTGACCTGGGCGAAGGCGGAGACAGGCTGGTCGATCGACATCATCTCTGGATTGGAAGAAGGACGGCTGATCCATCGCGGGGTGATGACGAACGAAGCAGGGACGGGCGGGAAAGTGCTGCTGGTGGATGTGGGCGGCGGCAGCTGCGAGATCACGCTGAGCGAACATCGGCGCATCAAGGAGACAATCAGCCTGCCGCTGGGTGCAGTGCGGTTGACCCAGGAGTTTATCCCTACCGATCCGGCTTCGGAAGAGGGCCTGGGGCGGATGAAACAGTTCATCCAGAGAGAATTGCGGCGGGCGCATCGGCGCATTCAGCCGGGAGCGGTTCCGCTGGTGATTGCCACGTCCGGAACGGCGGCTGCCTTGTCGGAAGCGCACACTGCTTTGGTAAAGCCGGGGGCGAAGGTAGCGGCGGCGACGAGGCGGTCGGTCAACAAGACAGCTAACCGGACGGCAGCCCGGACAGCGACCAGGACGGGCGCCGGGAAAGAAATTCGCGCTGAAGCCGTTAACCCCATCACAACCAGAGAGCAGGTGCGGCGGCTGGCGACCAAGCTGCGCAAGATGACTTCGGCGCAGCGATCCGCGGTGCCCGGGATCGGTCCCAAGCGTTCGGAGATCATTGTAGCCGGCGCGCATGTGTATGCCGAGTTGCTGGAGTGCTTTGAGCTCAGCGGCTTTCGATATTCGGACCTGGGACTGCGGGACGGCGTTCTGGCGCAGATGCTGGCGGAGCGCGACGAGCGGGCGACGGTGCATCAGCAGTTCGAGGCGGAGCGGTGGGAGAGCGTGCTGTCGACGGCGCGGCGGTATTGCGTGAATCTCAAGCAGGCGGAGCCGGTGAAGGCGCATGGGGAGCAGCTGTTTCGAGACTTGGCGGCGCTGCACAAGCTGCCGGCGGAATACGAGAACTGGCTGGCGGCGGCGGCGATGTTGAGCGACACGGGCAAGTTCATCAACCACCAGGGGCATCACCGGCATACGCAGTACATCATTTCGAGTTCGGAGATCTATGGGTACGCGGTGCAGCAGAGGACGGTCATTTCGGCTATCGCGCGGTACCTGGGCAAAACGCGGCCGCAGCCGGGGGACCGGGCGATGCGGAATATTCCGCCGTCAGAGCACGGGAATGTGGCCAAGGCGGTGGTGCTGTTGCGGTTATCACGGGCTCTGAACCAGGATCGGGCTTCGGATGTGCTGCGCGTGGTGGCGCGGGTGTATCCGAAGCGTGTGCTGCTGGAACTGGAGCCGGGTCGGACGGGTGCGGAACTGGAGCTGTGGTCGCTGCGCAAAGAAGCGGACTACTTTCGCGAAGTGTTCGGACGGGAGTTGTTTGTCACGCTGGCGTGAAAAGCAGGGAGGAAAAGGGCTGAAGGCTGGAACGGAGAGTGAGTCGTTCTGGCGGATTCGATAAAGATGTGACTGGCGGAGGACGGGGCTGCAAATTGTCCAATGCGCAATCGATGGTCCAACGCAATTGATGACATTTTTTGCAGA
>CAILBQ010000125.1 GCA_903832475.1 uncultured Acidobacteriota bacterium
AGGTGGTGCTGACCTGGCTGCCGGACTACGTGGTGGGCGAAAACCATGAGGATCACCAGGGCGCTTCCGTGCTTGCCAATGAGGCATTTGATCTAGCCGCCGACCAGCTTGCCTTTCCTGAACAGCTTGAGGCTCCGCGCAATCGAACCAGCATCAACAACTACGGAGAAGGCTTGCGTCCGTGGCAGCCAAAGAAGATCTACTTTTTCTCCGATGCGACCCATCTTGAATTCGCCAAAGGGAAAGGGCCGGAGTATTCGTCGAATGCTGTTTCGCCCTCGCGCGGCATTTCCTATGCTGCCGTGGCGGCCGCGTCATGGCGCTACTACAAGACGCAGGATGACTTTACCGAGCCGGCTTTGAAGGCGTTCACCGAAACACCCGTGCAGCTGATCTTCGGCAAGTCGCTGGTCGCAGCAACTGAAACAGGCGATGTCTTTGAGGGCATCACCGATCGACCTATCGCCTATGCCAAACCGCGTGGTTATACGGGGCCCGCTACCGAGGCGCAGCTGGAACTCGGCGGACCATGGGCCTTTTATCGCGCCTTCTGGCCGGCACACGGGCTGGCTGCCCTGGCGGATCTGTTCCCGCCACAGGCCCAGGTTGCCCCAGGCGAGACTCTTTGGGTGCCGCTGGTTCTGCGTAATGACTCGGATCAACCGCGGCGCTTCGCGGTGCATGCCACGTTGCCGGCGGGCTGGGCCGAGAAGCCGGAATTGACAACACTCACCGTGCCGGCGCACGATGCGTGGCCAGTCCAGCTGACACTGACACCGCCGGCCGGGCTGGCCAAGGGAAGCTGGCAGACGCTGGAATGGCAAGCCGAGGGCGATGGCGCGTCGCTGGGAAGTGTGAAGCTGCAGGTCACTGTCGAGGCCAACGGACTGCCGCAATAGCTACTGTTTCAGCGTCTTTGCAAGCCAGTCCGTAAGAGCTTTCTTGTACCAGTGAAGCTCGGGCCGCGGCTCCCAGTGATCCATGCCGTGAGGCGCGCCTTCGAGCGGAATCAGTTAGCACTGCGCGCCGGCATCTTTCATCGCTGAGCACATCTCCACCGACTGCTCATACGGCACATCCTCATCCTTGGTGCCATGCATCAGCAGGAACGGTGGCATGTCTTTACGCACCAGAAGCACAGGGGATGCCTTGGCTAACAGCGGCATGGTCCGCGCGTCCACGCTCTTGATGCCGAAGAGCTGATACAACTCGTCGGGAATGGGCTTCCACTCCACCGCTGCAGCCACAAAATCATGCACGCCGTACATTGAGACAACCACAGCCACACGCGTAGCCTCATTTGGCTCTGCACCGACCAGGGATACGAGGTGCCCTCCTGCGGATTCGCCAATCAGCGCGAGACGTTTCGGGTCCACTGAATATTCCGCGGCATGCTTCTTGACCCACACCACGGCGGCTCGCACATCCTCGACATCGGCTGGAAACACATACTTCGGCGCAAGCCTGTAGTTGATGCTGAACCATGCAAATCCGGCATCGGAAAGCGGCTGAAATAGAAAGTTGATGTACTCCCGCTTGTCTCCGGCAACCCATCCTCCGCCATGCACCAGAATGGCTGCGGCAAAGGGACCCTTTCCGTCCGGAACATGCGCGTCCAGCGTCAACGTCACACCGTCGACGGTGCGATACGGAACATCCTTGAAGTCGGCACATCGGGCTTGCGTCGTGAGGGTCAAGAGCGCAGCCAGCACGACCAAGGTAAGGAGAATGCGAGTCTTCCAAGCCAAACGATTCATAGAGTCTTCCTTCAGGAGTTCCCTGCGGCGGAACAGCAACGGTCCAACCAGCGCTTCGGGACAACCATTGGACAAACCGGGAGGCCTTGAATCGTCACGCCACTCGATTGGCATACTTCTTCGATAAGCAAACGAATGAAGTCTGACAGAATTCGAGAATTGCCCAAGAGGTGATTACGAAGTGAGCCAAGCAGCGGGACGGAGGCGGCATGTCCGATGTTGCACTGTCAGGTGTGAGTGTAGCGCATGAACGTTGAGCGCCCTTACACGAATCGAGTTCGATTTCCATTCCACCGTCAGGAACTTTCCCAGATGAGTATCCCAGGCTTTCTTCTTAAGG
>CAILBQ010000126.1 GCA_903832475.1 uncultured Acidobacteriota bacterium
GCTCGAGCAGCATCTGCCAGGCGGGGCTTTGCGGGGCTTTCGCCACGGCGTCGAGGATGGTGTCGGCTTCGAGGCGGGCTTCAATGAGCTGGCGTGCTTCGAAGTCGGTTTCGGCGTTGTCGAAGGAGTCGAGGATCATGGTTTCGACCTGCTCATCAGTGAGGCCGTAGGTGGGTTTGACTTCGATCTGGGCTTCGACGCCGCTGCGCTGCTCGCGTGCGGAGACTTGCAGGATGCCGTTGGCGTCGATGAGGAACTTGACCTCGATGCGGGGCAGGCCTGCGACCATGGGAGGGATGCCTTTGAGATCGAAACGGGCGAGCGAACGGCAGTCGGCGGCGAGCTCGCGCTCACCTTGAAGAACGTGGATAGCGACGTTGGTTTGGCCGTCGACGCCGGTGGTGAAGTGCTCGGTGGCGGAGGCGGGGATGGTGGAGTTGCGCTGGATGATACGGGCGACTACGCCGCCGAGAGCCTCGATGCCGAGTGAGAGGGGGGTGACGTCGAGGAGAAGCAGTTCGTCGGTAGTGGTGGAGCTGCCGGCGAGAATGCTGGCCTGCACAGCAGCGCCGAGGGCCACGACTTCGTCGGGATTGAGCTCGGTATGCGGCTTCTTGCCACGGGCCGAGAGCTCGAAGATTTCGTCGACCAGCTTGCGGACGGCGGGAATGCGGGTGGAGCCTCCGACGAGGACGACCTCTTCGATTTGATCGGGCTTGATGCCGGCGTCCTGGATAGCCTGGCGGCAGGGCTGGGCTGTCCGGGCGAGGATTGGCTGAATGAGCTGCTCGTAGACTTCGCGGGGGATTTCGCGTTGATAACGGCCGGAGTTTGGAAGTTCGATGTCGAGTTTAAAGCTGGGCTCGGTAGAGAGAGCGATCTTGGCTTCGATGACGGCTTTGCGGAGGGCCTGGATGGCGTCGGGCTGCTGGCGGAGGTTGACGCCATGCTCGTTGAGGATTTCGTCGAGGGCAACGGCGAGAAGCAGGTTATCGATGTCGTCGCCGCCGAGGTGGGTGTCGCCGTTGGTGGCGATGACTTCGAAGATGCCGTCGTTCAATTTCAGGATGGAGATATCGAAGGTGCCGCCACCGAAGTCGTACACCGCAATGATTCCTTCTTTGGCGCGGTCGAGACCGTAGGCCAGGGCGGCTGCGGTCGGTTCGTTGACCAGACGGAGGACATCGAGGCCGGCCATGCGTCCGGCATCGCGGGTGGCTTGGCGCTGGGCGTCGTTGAAGTAGGCGGGGACGGTGATGACTGCCTTTTTGACTTCGGCGCCAAAAAAGCGTTCCGCGTTGCGCTTGAGCTGGCGGAGGATGTAGGCGGAGATTTCAGAGGGGGTGAAGGTCAGTTCGCCGAGACGGATGCGGAGGACTTCGCCGGGCTGGATGTCGTCGGCGAGATGGAACGGGAAGAGCTTCAATTCATCCTGAATGTCTTCGAGGCCGCGGCCCATGAGGCGCTTGACGGAGTAGATAGCACGTTCCGGGGTGGCAATGAGGGCGCGGCGGGCGGAGTTGCCGACGGTAAGGGTGGGGCGGGTGTTGCCCGATTCCGACTGGGAGGAGATAGGGGCAATTGGATCCAGCGCGACGATCGAGGGGACCAGATTGGAGCCGTCCACTCCGGGAATGACCACGGGAGCGTCGCCTTCCATATAAGCCACGAGCGAATTGGTGGTACCGAGGTCGATACCGATAATGCGTTCGGCGGCGGGGCGCCCATTGGATTGTTCGTCAACCATGGTGTCTTACTTTCCCTCTGCTTCTTTGCGGGCCCAGGCGGGCGGGTTCAGGACGTAATGGGCTTCACCTTTGCCGAAGGACCAGTCTTCCAAATTGTTTTCGGTAAGGACGATCATGACGTCATCGGAGGAGATGCCGGCGGGGTTCTCCAGGCGCTGGGCGATCTGGGTGTAGAGAGCCTGTTTTTGTTCAACGCTGCGGCCGCGGCTCAGGGTGATTTGGATGAGGACGAACTGTTTGGAGCGCTCTACATTGGGGAACTGGGCATCGATGATCCAATCGGCAGCGCCGTGTGCCGAAAAGAGGATGAAACGGTCGCCCTCGGGGATGCCGATGGTGGCGCGCATGGCTTCGTAGACGGAACTGGCGATGGCTTTGCGGGTTTCGGGGCGGGTTGAGGCGTCGATCGAGATGCGAACCAGAGGCATCGGTCAGGCTCCCAGGACTTCGTTGACGTCGCGGACTAGGTTGCGAAGATATCGTCGGCGATCGAGCAGGGCCGCCAACGATTGTGCGGCGGATTCGCGAGCTGCGGAATTGCCAGCATCCCACGCTGCACCTGTCGTGGCGAGGTCATTGTCGACGGCGGCCAGTAGCGATTCGAAACGAGCGCGGGCGCTAGTAAGGTCGGCGAGAAGAGCCGGATCGTCCTCACCTATCTTCTTGTTCATGCGCATTTCTTCCAGCTGCATGTTGAGATCGAAGACTTCTTCGAGGAGGTCAGCGGGAGGCTGTCTGTCAGCGGACTTGTTCTTGCCGGCATTTTCCTCGCCGACTTTGAGGCCTTCCAGTTTGAGCAGGTATTCGACACGCTGGATGGGGTCGCGCAGGGTGCGGTAGGCGTCGTTCAGGAGAGCGGTTGCGGCCAGGCTTCCCTGCTGTTCTTGCTGAGTGGCTCGGGCAAATCGGTCGGGGTGAAGCCGCCGGCTAAGGCGGTGGAACTCTTTTTCGAGGCGGGTGGTGTCAAGGCCGAGCAGTCTTTCCAGGCCGAAGACCTGGAAGTAGTCGGCCGAGGCAGCGAGCTGAACCTTGCCACACGCTGGGCAGAGCAGCGGGGACGAGGTGAGCGCTGCGCTGCACGCCCAACAAGTTGCTGGAGCGGAGATGGAGGGGGCGGTTGGCATTCAGGAAAACCTGTTTCGTTCAGCGGTATTCACTCCCACATCGGACCGCAGAGAACGAGGTCGGATATGGGGCACCCGGGCCGGGTGAGGCATGGACTTAGGAGAAGGATGATCCGCAGCCGCAGGAGCGGGTGGAATTGGGGTTGATGAAGTTGAAGCCCTGCTTCATCAGAGTCTGTTCGTAGTCGAGTGTCATGCCGTGCAGGTAGATGAAGCTCTTGGGATCGACAAAGATGCGGACGCCGTCGAATTCGTAGATGCGGTCACGTTCGCGGGGACGGGTATCGAAGCGAATGCTGTAGGACAGGCCAGAGCAGCCCCCGCCCAGCACGCCGAGCCGCAAGCCGCCTTCTGTGGGGGAAACGCCTTCCTTGGCGAAACCAGAGCGGATTTTTTCGAGCGCGCGGGGAGTGACCACGATGCCGGAGCCAGATGCCTTCACGCCGCCGTTGGGCAACTGGTTGGGAGCCGGGGTGACGCCAAGACCGCTGGACTGATTGGCGGTCTGGATGGTGACGATGTCCTGCATGTTTGATCCCTTTGAGGCATTTGCCGATCCCACCCATGCCGCAAAAAGGCTGCGTCATGGATGGGGCACA
>CAILBQ010000127.1 GCA_903832475.1 uncultured Acidobacteriota bacterium
CACTGAACTCTGTTGTCGGTGCGCCACCTCCACATGCCGGGCATGGATGCTTTTCCTATTCAGCGAGGCTTGGGGCCGCAATCATGCCGTTTGCCATCCGGATCTACGCAAATAGGCGCACCGTTGGCATCGGAACCGGCGATCGGCCGCCGCCATTCCTGCTTCTTTCGCGGCTTGCCCAGGAGCTCGTCCAGCCGGAAGACCCCGGCAAACATGATCCCTACCATCGGAATCGCAACTAAGAGCGCGTCCATATTCGACTGCAGAATTGTCATTGCTTCTCCATTCTTCGATGGCGCGCAGTTGAAAAACTTTGCAACTATGCACGGCACTCAAAGAACTTATCGGAAGTTGGATGAGATTCTCCAGCGTACCAAAGTACTGTAGCTCACTCACTCAATCTAGCACTGCCCCTCGGTGCAAGCTATCCCACTCCAGTAGGCCGCATAACACCGAGGTGGAAGACGGCTGAGCTTGCGGTAACTCTGCAGGGACATCTGGTTTTAGCGCAGCCTTCGTGCGGAGGCATAAACTCGTCCGTCCGGGTCCACACATATGGGATAGCCGTTGCGATCCACGCAAGGCAGGTTTCGCCGGCTGATCATGACAGCGCGCGGGCGAGCTGCCAGCTCGTCCAGTTTGAAGTACGTGGCAATCAACAAACCCAACATCGGGCAGGCAAATACAGCAAAGATCGTGCTTTCCATCCAGAGCATGGCTTTCCTCTTTCTTCGCCGCATCGCCTGCAAACGCGTATGCTGTCGCGACCCAAAGATCTCGATTGATTTGTCCTGAGTTGGCTCGTATCGAACGAAAACTTGTGGATGAATGGAATCTAACAGTCAGATTAGAAACTACCAATACAACACAGGGCCCACCGGCCCTCCCCTCTACGTAACGCCATCTATATGACTGGACTGACCTTATTCGGTACATATCGCACTATGGGTACTCTTGTTTTGGTCACGAACTCTGGTTACGCCCAGTAACTGCGGTCCAGAGTTCTGTATTGAATTGCCTCGGCTAGATGGCTGACCGCCAGCCTCGACGCTCCCTCAAGATCGGCGATCGTCCGCGCTACCTTCAGAATGCGGTCATGCGCCCGGGCACTCAACCCCTGCTGCTGCATGGCCCGCTCCAGCAAACGCTCCGCATCGGCGCCTAACTCACAGTAGGCGCGAATCTGACGCGTCCCCATCTGCGCGTTGGAATAAAACTTCTCGCCTGCACTCTGAAATCGCACTCGCTGCCGCTCGCGCGCGGTGAGTACACGATCTCGAATGTGGGATGACCCCTCGGCAGCCGCTGAACCGCGCAATTCCTTGTATTGCACCGCCGGTACCTCGATATGAATGTCGATGCGATCCAGTAGAGGCCCGGAAACCTTTGCGACGTAGCGCTGAATCATGGGTGGCGTACACATGCACTCGCGGCTCTTGTCGTTGAAATAGCCGCACGGGCAGGGATTCATCGCCGCGGCCAGCATGAATCGTGCTGGGAACGTCAACGACATGGAGGCTCGCGCAATGGTTACCGTGCCATCTTCAAGCGGTTGGCGCATAACCTCCAGCACGTTGCGGGGAAACTCGGGCAATTCATCCAGAAAAAGCAGCCCATTGTGCGCCAGCGATACCTCACCCGGCCTGGGAATCGCCCCGCCGCCGATCAGTCCCGCATCCGAAATAGTGTGGTGCGGCGATCGAAACGGTCTTTGTGCCACCAGACCTCGCGCGGCATCGAGCACGCCTGCCACGGAATGAATCTTGGTCGTCTCCAGCGCTTCTTCAAAGGTCAATGGCGCCAGGATGGAGGGCAGGCGCTTGGCCAGCATGGTCTTACCGGAGCCGGGCGGGCCGATCATCAGAATGTTGTGTCCGCCCGCTGCCGCTACCTCGAGCGCGCGCTTGGCCGTCTGCTGCCCCCGTACGTCGCTGAAGTCCGAGGTGAAGTGATGCAACTCTCCGAGCAGTTCTTCGGTTGCGACATGAAAGGCCGGACGCTGTACTTCCCCCAGCAGCGTTGTGTTGAGCAGATCGATTACGTACCCCAGCGAAGCCACGGGGAATACCTTGACCCCTTCCACAACGGCTGCTTCCGGAGCGTTGACAGCCGGCAGGACGAGATTCTGGATGCCCTTGGTCCGGGCCAGGATAGCAATGGACAGGATGCCTGGCACCGGTCGCACGCCGCCATCCAGACCCAGTTCACCGACCATGAGAAACCGATCGAGATCCTTGATCTGCAGCGCTCCATAGGCGCTCAGAATCCCGATGGCAATGGGTAGATCGAACCCAGCGCCTTCCTTCTTAATGTCGGCCGGGGCCAGGTTGATCGTGATCTGGGTAGGCGGTATCAGGTAGCCCGAATTTTTCATGGCTGCCCTGACCCGGTCGCGGCTCTCGCGCACGGCGGCATCCGGTAGCCCGACGGTATGAAAATGATCCTCTTCAGAGACGGTTACGCTCAGGTCTACTTCGACATCTATGAGATTCTAGTCGATGCCGTACAACGCGTCACTCAGAACTCTTGCGAGCATGAAAAGTG
>CAILBQ010000128.1 GCA_903832475.1 uncultured Acidobacteriota bacterium
CTACCTGGACATTGAAGTAGTCCGGTTTGGTGCAGAAAAGCTGCGCGTGGTGAAGGATCTCGATCCTCGAACTCTCGACGTGCTGGTGCCTAGCATCCTGTTGCAGCCGCTGATCGAGAACAGCATCAAGCATGGATTGGAACCACGCATTCAGGGCGGGACCATCACGTTGCGCAGTCGGATGCAGGGAGACTGTGTTGTCGTCGAGGTTGAGGATGACGGCGTCGGCATCGTTCTCAAACCGCCCTCCTCCTTGCAGCGGACCGGAGCAGGCATCGGGATGAAAAATGTGCAGGAGAGGCTGGAGGTGCTGTACGGCAATCGAGCCCGATTTACCGTCGTTTCGCGGCCGGGACGCGGAACGCTGGTTTCGATCGAACTGCCTGCAGATTTTGCGTGAGTGGCTGCTACTTGTGGTCCGAATCATTTACCAGCGATTCGTAGAATTCCACGTAGCGAGGCAGGATCCGGGTTGAACAAAACCGGTCTTGAGCGGTCTTGCGTGCGGCTTTGCGCATGGCTTGATGGCGTTCCGGGTCGCGCAATATGGAAATTGCCGCAGCTGCCATGGCATCGACGTCTCCCACCGGGAATAGCAGGCCATTGATCCCATCGTCGATGAGTTCCGGTACACCGCCGACGCGAGTGGCAATAGCTGGCGTTTCGCATGCCATCGCCTCCAATGCCGCGAGGCCAAAGGATTCCATTTCGCTTGGCATCAACATCAGGTCGGCGAGGGGCAGCAATTCGTGAACGCGGTCCTGCTTCCCGAGAAATGCAACTCGGTCGCTCACACCAAGCTTCTGCGCCAGCCATTCCGCGGTCGAACGGTCAGGACCGTCGCCTATCAGCGACAGTCGTGCTGGAAGCGCGCGGGCAACACGTGCAAATATCTCTATAACGTCAGCAATTCTCTTCACGGGACGGAAGTTTGACAGGTGCATCAGCAGGAACTCGTCTGGAGCGGCAAGATCCAGGCGCGCATTTGCACGGCGCTCTGGCTGGCCGGCATCTATCGGTTTGTACACGTCGCAGTTGACAAAGTTGTGCACCACTTCGATCGGGCGCGTGATGCCGAAATTCGTCTGAGTAACATCCTTCAAATAGGCGGAAATGGCGGTCACGCCGTCGCTCTGCTGGATCGCGTATTGGGTGATGGGGAGGTAAGACCGATCCATGCCCACCAGAGTGATGTCCGTGCCGTGCAAGGTTGTCACGAAAGGGAGGTGCTTGCCTCGTTCCGCCAGCATCTGGCGCGCCAGAAGTGCGCTTACCGAATGTGGGATGGCATAGTGCACATGCAATATGTCGAGGTGGTAGTACTCGGCCACCTCAGCCATGCGCGAGGCGAGTGCGAGATCATACGGAGGGAATTCAAACAGCGGATAGTTGGAAACCGGCACCTCGTGGTAAAAGATGCCTGATTCACGCCCAGTAAGGCGGAAGGGCTGAGAATAGCTGATGAAGTGCACCTGGTGCCCCAATGCAGCGAGTTCGATGCCGAGTTCGGTCGCGACCACACCGCTGCCGCCGTAGGTTGGGTAACAAGTGATTCCAATGCGCATAAGACCTTGAGATAGGACAGTGAGAATGGCTGGCCGGATTCACGTTTTTCCGGTTCGGTTGCGGATCGACGAAGCGGTTTAGTGTTGCGACTCGCTAGAAAGAAGCTCGCCAAAGTGTATCAACTGGACATCCTGTTCGAACACTGCCGCTTCAAGCATCTCCAATTCGGTCTCACGTGCGGCAAGCAGCCGGGTTCCGGCTTTAGCAAGAGGAATGTCGTTGTAACCGGGATGCGTGACGAATTCCCAGGTACCTGGAGGCATCGCGCTCAACAGGGCCTTGAGCGTGGCTGCGTCCAGCGTCCCGGTGGCGAGAACGCCGATAGCACCATCCGTGGTAAACAATCCGGCGTCGCGGACAACGCGAAGAAAAGCAGGTTCAAGTTGCCGCAGAAGATTTACCTGAATTCTACGCAAGAGCGGCGCGCCGACTGTGGCCGCAATGCTCCACCGTGGTTCGAATGGATTGCGGACACAGCGAACCTCCCGGCTCTGCGCTGCTCGGGTAACGGCTCGTAACACGGGAGCGAACATGTGGGTGTGTTTATGCGTGTCCAGGTGCGTGGGGTGTAATCCGAACGACTGAATCCTCGCAATCTGCGCTTCGGCTTCAGCCTGAATCTCTCTTTCGTCTATGTGACCCAAAAGACAAGCACGCACGAATGTTCCGAGGCTGCCGCGAAAGCGTCCACTCCTCTGATCGACAAGTGTGGGCAACTCTGCGGCGGGCAGGACAGGAACGCCGTCGACCAGCACCAAATGACAGCCGATCCCAAGCGCGGGCTGAAGCAACGCTGCCTGGGCAGCCTCTTCTGCATAGGAGGCTGAAGCCATCAAAGTGCTTGATGTGAGGACGCGCTTAGCGTTCAGGGCGAGCACGGCTCGATTGATGCCCTGAGTCAAGCCAAAGTCATCCGCATTGATAATAAGTCGCTTCACCTCGTTGAGTGTATCAATCGATGTCAGTGGCCCTAGGCTTGAGTCGAGCGCGGAAGAAATAAGGGCTCGGATGCGAGCGGCTATGTCAAAATGCCGCCGGCTGGTATGATTGTGCAGGGTCTTCTAGTCCGTTTTAATTGAATACGGGCGGTTAGCTCAGTTGGTTAGAGCGCCTGCCTTACAAGCAGGATGTCGGGGGTTCGAGTCCCTCACTGCCCACCATTCCTAGACCCATTCCCTTTATGTTTTGCAGCAAAATGGCCTTTGCTGAAGGGCTTCTTGCGGCGGTTTCAACCGC
>CAILBQ010000129.1 GCA_903832475.1 uncultured Acidobacteriota bacterium
ATTGATTTGGCGTGGGATGGAATGCAAACACTCCAAACAGTACAGGTGTGATTCGCGACACATACTTCGCCTAAAAGCGTTGAGAAACTGGGGCACCGATCAATCCACTAGTGGCAATTGGGAAGGTCAATCGACTTTTCCATTGTTGCCGATAGTTAAGGAAGCGAGATGTCCTACTATCCCAGAAACCGAAGGCGGCGAAGAATGTCTCCAATTGTTGGAACCGCGTTTACGCAGGATAACCATCAACAATTCAATCGTGCAGCGGAGCTGCGGGAACTCTACCTGGCGGCGCTGCTGCTTTCTTTCCGGCTGCACAATTCCATGTCCCATCCGGCGGGAATCCGGGAGAAGTGGGGCCAGTTGAACCAGGCCATTGAGCGCATCGGGTACAACGAGCAATTAGAGCCGGAAACGGTGGCGTTGGCGTCGGTGGCGATTGAAGTGACCAGTTGCAACCGCCAGGAGGAGTTGTACTCTCTCGCAAGCAAGTTACAGGACGCGATTCTCGCGGCGGCTCCGTTGTTTGAAGCGGCGTAGGTCAGTCAAGGGCGCGTGGCCGTCCTACACTGGAAGCATGCGACTGGAACATCTTGAAAGCGAAGAAGCTCTGACCGGCTTTCTGCGCGGGTTCGAAGAGGGAACGCTGCCCAAGGCGGAGTGGACGCATGGTGCACACGTGGCCGCTGCCGCGTATTACCTGCGGACCGCGTTGGGCGCTGACACCAAGGATGCGGAAATCCCACAACTCCCGGCAGAAGACGTGGGAAGATATGGGGCACCCAGATTGGCAGGGCTCGACAATTTGAGTCGCAGCGCGTTTGACGCGGCGTATGACACGATTCTGCCCGTGATGTGGCAGAGAATACAGAGTTATAACCTGGCAGTCGGCGGGGCGAATACGGCCACATCCGGCTATCACGAGACGCTGACGCGCTTCTGGCTGCGGATTGTGGTGGCGCATCTGCGCGAGGCGCCGGATCTGAGCCCGTGGCAGGCTGCGCGGCGGGCGGTTGCGGAATTCGGCGAGAAGCGCGCGCTGCACGCTGACTACTATTCAGGCGACGTGGTGAAGGATTCAGCAGCCCGCCTGGGTTGGCGTGAGCCGGACTTGCGGCCGCTTCCCTGAGGGCATTGCCGGATGGCAAGCTCCCGCATGGTGGTTCCAAAGGCGCTCGCCGTGCATCTCTTACTAGGTAGACTGGCCAAGTAGACTTGTACAGGCAGAGCGGCGCGCCGGGCAACAGGGCGCGCGGAACGGAGTGGATTTTGGCAGAGACGATTTATGACGTGGCGATTATTGGTGGCGGACCGGCAGGATATACGGCGGCCATTCGCGCCGGACAGTATGGGCTGAAGGTGGCGCTGATTGAGCGCATGGACAAGCTGGGTGGCACTTGCCTGCACTGGGGCTGCATTCCGACCAAGGCGCTGCTGTTTTCGGCGGAGATCTGGGATCACCTGAAGCATGCGGCGGAGTATGGAATTGATGGAGTTACCACGCCGACGGTCAATTGGCCAAACATGCTCAAGCGCAAGAACGCCATCATCGCCAAGCATGTCAAGGGGCTTGAGTTCCTGATGCGCAAGAACAAGGTGAACACCATTGAGGGCTACGGACGGCTGACCGGGCCGGCGCAGGATGGTGTTCATACAGTGAGCGTGTATACCGAGGGCGGCGGCGGGGCGGCCGGTGAGCAGAGCTTCATCAAAGCCAAGAACGTGCTGCTGGCGACGGGATCGGATGCGAAGATGCTGCCGGGGCTCGAGGCCGACACGCGCATCCTCACCAACATCGAGATTCTTTCGATCAATGCCGTGCCCAAGTCGCTGGTGGTGATTGGGGCTGGAGCGGTGGGAGTCGAGTTCAGCTCGATCTTTCGCAGCTTCGGGACGGAAGTGACCATCATCGAGTATTTGCCCAGGCTGGCGCCGCTCGAGGATGAAGAGATTTCGAAGGAGCTGACGCGTCAGTTCAAAAAGCGCGGAATCGATGTGAACACGGGCGCCAAGGTGGAGAAGGTGGAGAAAACGGCCGAGGGCGTCAAGGTGACCTTCACCGACCAGAACGGCAAGACCATCGAAAAGGAAGCCGATAAAGTGCTTGTGGCCGTGGGACGTTCGCCGCGGACGGACAACATCGATTTGGCCAAGACGAAGATCGAGACGGAGCGCGGGTTCATCCAGACCAACGAATGGATGGAGACTGCCGAGCCTGGAGTTTTCGCGATTGGCGACATCGTGGCCGGGATGCCGCTGCTGGCACATGTGGGAGGCATGGCGGGGATGGTCGCCGTGGCCAAGATCGCGGGAAGAAACTTCCGTCCGATTCGCAAGGACCGTATTCCGGCCTGCACCTACACCGAGCCGCAGATTGGCGCGGTAGGTTTGACGGAAGCGGCTGCGCGCGAGAAGGGCATCGAGATCAAGGTGGGCAAATTCCCATTCGCGGGGAATTCGAAAGCGACGATTGTCGATTCGCATGACGGGTTTGTGAAGATCATCGCGGATGCGAAATACGGCGAGGTGCTGGGCGTGCACATCATCGGGCCTTCGGCGACGGAGCTTATCTCAGAAGCTGTTGTTGCCATGGACCTGGAGGCGACGATTGATGAGCTGATGTTCACGATTCATGCGCATCCGACGCTGTCGGAGGCGATGCTCGATGCCTATGGGGCGGTTGAGGGGATGGCGATCAACGCGTAGGCTTTGTCTGCAAGAAGGCTTTCGAGGGACGTGCCGCCGGGTTCCAAACTGGGAAGGCGGCGCGAGGATTGCTTGACACTGATGCTGCGTCTTCCTAGGCTGGTGATATGGACACGATCCCGGTTTCTTCCGAGCGCAAGGCTGAGTTCGAAGAATTCGCTCACCGCAATGGGCAGGACACCGCCGAGGCGCTGGACTTGGTTCTCGCCGAGTACCTGGCTGGGGAGCGCTGGGAATATCGAAGCGCGACAGAAGGAATTGAAGAAGGCTATGACGATTTGAAGGCTGGACGCACGCAACTCGCCGAGGAAGTGTTCGAGGAGTTGCGTGTGAAGCGTGGCTTACCTCGTTAAGATCACCGCGAGAGCGAATCAAGACCTCAAGACAATTGTTTTTGGCTCTTCGATGTGGATTGCGCTGGTTCGAAGGCCTACGCGAAGCTGTACTGTCGCTTTCGGAAATGCCGCATCGTTTCCCTCTGGCACCGGAAACGCAGCTTTCCCATTTGAAGTCAGGCAGCTTCTGTACGGAAAGAAGCCTCACGCGATGAGAGTTCTCTTCACGATCGAGGCGGAGGTTGTCACGATACTGCACATACGGCACGGACGGCGACTGCCCGTGTCTGCAAGGTGAAGACGATCAAGGATTCTTCGAGAGCGGATCTTTCCTTGTTGTTGGACAATGGAAGCTGGAACGTCGACGAGATTGCCTATTGCGGCTTTTTCTCGTCGGGCTTTTTAGAGTCGTTGGGGACTTCCTGGCCTTCGTAGAGGATCTGGCTGTTGGAGCCGAACTGCTTATAGTCCGTGTATTTGATGGTCTGGCGGACGCGCACGTCCTGGGATAAATAGCCGCTGCCGCCGGGGAAATGCAGCACTCCGTCACCCTTGGTGTAAGTAGGGAACCAGTTTTCACCGTCGACCTGTTCGCGGTAGGTGGTGAAGGGCGTGGATAAGTCTTCGTGGCCTTTACGCAGGTCATCGGGGACATTCTTTCCGCTGGTGACGACGATCTGGAACTCTTCGGCGTCGACCCAGATCTTGCCCTGGAAGTAGCGCTTGCCCTTCTCGATGTTCTTAGGGGCGACATCGAAGACGTAGCAGGGAACCGAGTCGACCTTCTGCTTGCCGACATATTTGATGTCGTACTGTCCGGCGTCTTCCTTGGTGAGGACGAATGGCAGGCGTTGCTGGATGTCCTGGAAGTCGGCGGGGGACATGCTGATGCGCTGCAGGGTGTTTTCCGGCGCGTAGACCACTTTTTCGGTGCGTTTGCCGGAAGGGGTAAAGATGACGTCATCCACTTCGTAATACTGGCCGTCGGGCTTGCCGTCGTCGTCGATGGTTTCGACCTTGACGGTGCGGCGGTAGGTGTAATGGTTCAGCGCCTCGCGGAACTTGCTTTCTTTTTCCGTGAATTTGGCGATCAGGTCCTGGGGGGCAATGGCCGGCTCCGAGATATCCATAGGCCCGTAGCCGGAGTCGAGCGGCATGGGCGTGTAGGAGACGGAGGCGTTGCTGTTGTCGTGCTTTTTCTTGTCGCCGGGCAGGGCGTGCAAGGCCGTCGATGCGACCGCGAATCCAGTCAGCGCGATGGCGATCAACGCGAACATCGAGAGTCGGTGCGCATTGCCGGTGGATGCAGGCACCGGGGTCAACGGATGAGCGGTTCGCTCTTGCGCGTCTCTTCTGGCTCGGCTCTGGTTCAACTTCAATTCTCCTTGGGAATGTTTGCAGCATCCTGCAACTTCAAGTCTGGCGAAGCCGGCGTGGTTTCCCGCTACAACTTTAGACGCATGGGGCAGCTTCCTGTTTGGCCAGATGATGAAAGGGAGCGGTTATGGTTGGAACGGCCTGGCAGGTGGAGAAATTCACTTACTTCGCTGCTGGCTATGGACGTTTGACGCTTTCCCATGGTTTCCTTGAGCGAAGCTTGGGAAGGGCTATTTCCAACGCGTGTACCGGAGCTGTTCTGCGCATCATGGGCCCCCTCGCTTCGGCAATCGGAAATTGAGCCACAAACCGGGTACTCCTGTCAGGTTCGATGTCGGGTGACTACCAGATTCCGGCGATCGCGCTGATCGCAGCATTCATGCTGGCGTTCGCGTACCTTCACCTGCGTTTCCGCAGTGTTCGAACCTTCCTCTGGATATTGGCTTTGGGGTGCGCGGAGATTCGCGCCATCCTGACCTGGGTGATTTCACGGGGATTTGTGGGCGCGCACGCCGACAACTCCGCAACGGTGGTTTGGATCGCCTTCATCGGGCAGGCCGCGGTGATGCTGAGCTCAGTGCTGTTCCTGGCTTCGCTGTCGTCGGTGAGCTTTCGGTTTGGGGATCGCAGGATTTTGTATGCGATTCCTTATGCCGTGCCGTTGATGGTGTACCTGGCGCTGTACTACGGGCCATTTGGCAGCGCTGACGCGCTTCAGCATCCGACCGGCGCGATGCTGTGGGTCTACGGGCTGCTGGCTTTGGCGGGCGCGGCTATCGCCTTTCTGTGGAGCGCTCAAAAGGGCGCGATACCTATCTGGCTGGCGACGGCCATCGTGATTTTTGGCAGCCTGATCGCGCTGCCTTTTTTCCTGAAAGGGCTGGTGTACTGGCCGATTCAGATGGTGGAGTCGGGCAACCTGATCATGACGGCGCTGCTGGTGGTGTATACCTACCGGCGGCTGTCGCCGGGTGTTGTGCTGGCTACGATCGGATTCGTTTCATGGGCGCTGCCGCCGTTTGTGCTGATGCAGACGATGGTGCCGGCGGTTACGGTCGGCGTGGTCGGGCTTTACCTGAGCCGGGCGTTGATCCTGGGTAAGGTGTTTGTCGCCATGGGGCTGATTCTGCTGGTGCTGGAGGACGAAGTCGAGCAGAACCAGGTGGGCCAGCGGCGAGAGCGTCGGGTTCGCCTGGAGCTGGAAGCCTATGCTCGGCAGGCGCTGACCGCGCGCAGCCTGGAGGAGTTTGACCGAGCCAGCAGCGAGCTTTGCGCGATGATCGTGGAGCATAGCTACTTCAGCGGGGCGGCTCTGGTGGTGCGTGGAGCTACCGGCGCGTACATGCTGGTGGGGTATTCGGGGATGGATGGCGCGACGGCGGGGGCGCTGGATGCGCTGGCGCAGCGGCTGCCGCCCGACTGTTTTACGGAATATGGCTATCCGCTGGTCGAAGACAGCGTCTCGGTCGATCTGGATTTGACGCCGTGGCTGACTCCCGGGGATGACCTGGAGCGGCTGCGGCTGACGCGGGTAGGGGCGGTGCCGATGTTGAGCCACGATGGTTCGGCGGAGGGGGCACTGCTGTTGACGGGCTGCCGCATCGCGCAGGAAGCGCTGCGGGCCGATGACCTGCTGCCGCTGGAAATCCTGGCCGGGCGCGTGCAGGCGGGGCGAGCGCAGGCGTTGATGCTGGGTAAGTTGATCGAGTCGGAGCGGTTTGCCGGGGTGGGGCAGCTGGCCAACAACGTCGCGCAGCAGTTGAACAATCCCCTGACGGTAATTTTGGGCTATTCAGCGCTGCTCGAAGAAGGCGCGGCGGGAACCGACAGGCGGGGAGCCGAGGCCATTGTCGGCGAAGCAAGAAAGATGCGGGCCATTTTAGAGCGGCTGTCGCGGTTCTCGAAGATTTCGGCAGAGCGGTTCAACAGCTTTTCTGTCGTGGACCTGCTGGCGGACATCGAGCAGCTGCACCGGACGGACTTTTTGCGGCACTCGATCGAGTTTCACATGGTCAGCACGCCGAATCTACCGAACATCTTTGGCAATGCTCACCAGATCCGGCAGGCGCTGCTGCATGCGACGCAGTTTGCCATCGACAGCGTGATCCGGATCTCGCCCAACGAGGAGAAGTCGGTGCGCATCGAGGCAGGCACGGAAGACGGACGGGTGCAGGTGCTGGTGCGGCATTCCGGGCCGGGATTCCCGTTTCCGGAACGGGCGTTCGATTCGCTGTCCTCCGGGTTTTCGGGGACGGAGTCGACCGGGATCGGGCTTAGCCTGTGCGCGGCCATCGTGCGCGAGCATCGCGGGAATATCACGGCCATCAACTACGACTCGACCGGGTCGGCGGTGCTGATCGAGCTGCCGGTAAGTTAGGCTTCGCGCGAAGCACGCAGACTCGGCTACCCGGTGCAGGTTGTAGACTTCTCTTTCCGCCTCAGAATGCATTGTCGCGTGGCGGAGGACTCTTGTCCTGATGAGGTTTTCCGATGCGATTCCGTCTTTTGATCCTGAGCGCTTTCGTCCTGTCAGCTTTGGCCGGGCCGATTGCCGCCCATACGCAGGCCAGGCGGCCGATGACGTTTGACGACCTGATGAAGATGCGGCGGCTGGGAGACACGGATGTGTCGCCGGACGGGAAGTGGCTGGTGTATTCGGTCACGGATGTGGACCTGGCGAAGAACACGAAAACCTCGACGCTGTGGATTCAGCCTGTCTCGCCGGAAAAGGGGGCGGGTGGCGAGGCCAAGCGACTGGAGGGCACAGAGCCGGGGGATGGTGGGGCCAAATTTTCCCATGACGGGACGAGGATTTTGTTTTTGTCTTCGCGAGAGCGCGGGCAGCAGGTCTGGATGGCCGATTTTGACGGCGCGACGGGAGTTGCTGGGACGCCCAGGAAGCTGAGTTCGATCGCGACCGAGGCGGATAACGCCATCTGGGCGCCCGATGGGCATTCGATCGTGTTTACGTCGGCGGTGTATCCGGATTGCGCGCCGATTTTGCCCGCAGACCCGGCGGGCAATAAATGCAACGCCGATCGGGACAAGGCGCTGGCCGACAGCAAGGTGAAAGCGCGGATCTTTACGCACCTGCTGTACAAGCACTGGAATGCCTTTACGGGCGACAAGCGAAGCCACCTGTTTCAGTTGAATGTGGAGGACAGGGCGGTGCGCGATCTGACGCCGAACGATCCGCATGATGTGCCACCGTTTTCGCTGGAAGGCGGATGCGGGTGCGCCTTCTCACCGGATTCGAGGGAGCTGGCGTTTACCGAAAACCTGGATGAGGAGCCGGCGATCTCGACGAACGCCGATATCTTTACGCTGGACTTGACGGATGCGAAGGCCAAGCCGGTGAAGGTTTCGACGTCGCCGGGTGGGGATTTTTCGCCGGCGTATTCGCCGGATGGGAAGTATCTGGCGTGGCGGTCGCAGGCGCGGGCGGGGTATGAGAGCGATAAGTTCCGACTTATGCTGTATGACCGAGGGAATAAGTCGATTAAGGACTTGCTCCCTAAGTTTGATAGGTGGGTGGATGAGTTTGCGTGGGATGCCGATTCCAAATCCATTTACTTTGTGGGAGGCGACCGCGGAAGGGCACCGATTTTCGGCGTTTCATTGGAGGGTTCGAAACTATTCCGCTTTATCGAGTCCGATAGCGGGGGTGAGGTCGGGAGCATCCACGTACTGCCGGATTATCAGACGTTAGTTGTTAGCCGCATGAAGGTCAATCAACCGGGCGAGGTTTTTGCGCTTAAGAGCGCTCCCGGTATGAGTATAGATCCCGTAGTAATTCCTAAGTCGATGGAAAAGGCCTTTCCGTCCTCAGGCGGAGAATTTGTCGGAAAATCCGTCAGACAAATAACTCATCTGAACGATGAATTATTGAGCAAGCTTGATCTAAATGACATGGATTCATTCTTGTTCGCTGCGCAGGACGGAAGGGGAGTTCAAGGCTTCCTGATCAAGCCGCCGGCCTTTGATTCGAGTAAGAAGTATCCCGTCAAGTTTCTGATTCACGGCGGGCCGCAGGGGGCTTGGGGCGATGCGTGGAGCTATCGCTGGAATGCTGAGTTGCTCGCTGCCAATGGCTATGTGGTGATCATGATCAATCCGCGGGGGTCGACGGGGTATGGGCAGGCCTTTGTGGATGGCGTCAATGGGGACTGGGGCGGCAAGCCTTTTACCGACCTGATGCTGGGTCTCGATTATGCGGAGAAGACTTACCCTTTCATCGACAAGAATCGCGAGTGCGCGCTGGGGGCGAGTTATGGCGGGTACATGGCCAACTGGGTGCTCGGGCATACGGATCGCTTCAAGTGCATCGTGACGCATGACGGGATGTTCGATCCGGAGTCGGCGTATGGGTCGACCGAAGAGCTTTGGTTTAACGAGTGGGAGTTTAAAGGCAAACCTTGGGACTACTACGGCAAGCCCGACGCCGAGAACCCCTATCGCAAGTGGGCGCCGATGCTGTACGCCAAGAACTTCAAGACGCCGACGCTGGTGATTCACAGCCAGCTCGATTACCGCCTCGATGTGTCGGAGGGGTATCAGCTGTTCACGACGTTGCAGCGGCTCAAAGTGCCGTCGAAGATGCTGTATTTCCCGGACGAAGGGCACTGGGTGCAGAAGCCGCAGAATTCCGAGCTCTGGTACAAGACTGTCAATGACTGGGTGGATGAGTGGACGAAAGGCAGGGACTGAGGGGGCACGAGGATCTCAGGGACGAGGGACAAGGCGTATTACAAAAAATCACTTTGTAGTACACTCGCGTTATGAAGACCACTGTGCAGGCACGACTGGATGAAGAAACCGCCGCTGCGCTGGACAGGCTGGCCCGGCAGCTGGGCATGACCCGCTCAGAAGTCATCCGCGAAAGCTTGAAAAGCATGGCCAGGATGCACACGCCAGGTGAGCCGCTGAAGTTGATCGGAGCAGGAAAGTACGATTCTGGCATTGGAGATCTTTCGACGAATAAGAAGCACATGGAAGGCTTCGGCATGACCAATGCCCAGTTGCGAGAGCTCGCCAAGCGAAAGGGAGCCCATGACGCCCATCCTGCTCGACAGCAGCGCAATCGTCGCTCTGCTTGACCGGCGAGATCACGCACACAATGCTTGCATGCAGGTCATGCGTGAAATCCGGCAACCACTGTTTACCTGTGAGGCAGTGATTTCGGAGAGCTGGTTTCTTCTCAGGGCCATTCGGGGCGCTGGGGAAGATGTTGTCGCGAATGTCGCTCGTGGCAACTTTGAATTACGTTTCGAGTTGAAGAAATCAGTCATCGCGGTACTTACTTTGATGCAAAAATACCGCGATATCCCGATGTCTTTGGCCGATGCTTGTCTCGTGCAGATGGCGGACGAGTTGGACACGGGCGACATTCTCACGCTGGACAGCGACTTTCAGCATTATCGCTGGCGCAAGAACAAGAAATTCAACCTGCTGATCCCGCTGGGGTGAGAGCGATGGCGTTTGGATACAAGTCGAAGAAGCCGATGGCGTTCTTAACCGAGGGAGAACTGCATGAGTATGCGGTGAAGTCGCTGGGGAGCCGGATGCGGTCTGAGGCGGATTTACGGAGGCTGATGCGGGCCAAAGTCGAGCCCGACGACGCGGGTTCAGCGAAGATTGCCGCGGTGATCGTCAGGCTGAAAGAGTATGGGTATCTCGACGATACGGCCTTTGCGGAGAATTACACGCAGCTGCGGCAGCAGAATGAGAAATTTGGCGCGCGGCGGGTGAGCCAGGAACTGAATCGCAAGGGGATTGCGCAGCAGACCATCACCGAGACGATTGAGACCAAGTACGCGGAGGTCAGTGAGGAAGCGCTGGCGCGGCAGCACCTGGAGCGCAAGCGGATCAGGAAGCCGACCGACAAGAAAGAAACCGCGCGGGCGATGCGGCGGCTGGTGACGGCGGGGTTTTCGGTGGGAGTAATTTACAAGATCCTGCGTCAGTGGGATGTGCCGGATGAGGATCTGGCTGCGCTGGAGAATTTGGATGAAGAGCCCGGGACTGAGTAAGCACCTGTAGTGCAGGCGGACGCCTTCGGCAGGCCTTCCCGGTGGTCGGGGCGGGTTCGGGCCGGGGGCCAAGCGCGGATCCTTCGCTGCGCTCAGGATGGCAAATCCTAAGCGCAGCGCGGGACCATTCGCTGGAGAGGCGAGAGACTAGGGAGGTTTGGCGAGTTCGGCGAGGATGGCCGAGGCGGTGGTGCGGTCGCCATGGTCGTGGCTGATCTTGCGAAAGAAGATTTTGCCGCTGCGATCGATGAGGAAGGTTGATGGATAGGCGGTTTCGGCTTCGGCGTTCCAGCGCAGGTCGTACTGGTTGGTGAACTTGTAGTCGGGGTCGAGGACCAGGTGGAAGTTGGCGGGCAGCTTGCCGGCCTTGGAGAGGAACTCGTTTGCGTGGGCGCCAAGATCGGCGGG
Organism: uncultured Acidobacteriota bacterium; assembly: GCA_903832475.1. GTDB lineage: Bacteria > Acidobacteriota > Terriglobia > Terriglobales > Acidobacteriaceae > Acidicapsa. The sequence goes on from CAILBQ010000129.1 coordinate 10,856, forward strand.
CGGGCCAGGATAGACGAGCAGGACCTGTGCTCCCTTTTCGGCGAATTTGTCCGCGTTGACTTGGAAGTCGTGGGCCTGGCGAACGCAGTAGGGGCACTGGTAGCCGGGGTAGCCGCGCAGGACGATGAGCACCACCGGGCCCTTCGCTTCCAGGCTGGAGAGGCTGACGGCGGCGCCTTCGGGGGTGGAGAGCGTAAAGTCAGGGGCCTTGGCGCCGGTGTTCGGGGTCTCGGCGCGAAGGACAGCCACGCCCAACAGCACCGTGGCCAGCAGGAACCAGAGGACGCGCTTGCAGTTGGGGAGGGCGTTGCAATTTCCTGTGATCGCCAGGTCGGGGTAGGTCATGTCGGGGCAATTCATATCCATAGGATCGCGCGGGCCGCGGTTTGGTTACGGGCGGCGAGTGGCTCGCGGCAATTACACTGATTCAGCTATGCAAGTGAGATCTGGGAACGAGATTCGCAGCCTGTTTTTGAGTTTCTTCGAAGGAAAAGAGCACCGGAAGGTGCAATCTTCTTCGCTGGTGCCTGCCAACGATCCGACGCTTCTGTTTACGAACGCGGGGATGAACCAGTTCAAGGACGTGTTTACCGGGGCGGAGCGGCGCGAGTATGTGCGGGCGACCACGTCGCAGAAGTGCGTGCGCGCCGGCGGCAAGCACAACGACCTGGAGAACGTGGGGTTTACGCGGCGGCATCACACCTTTTTTGAGATGCTGGGCAATTTCTCTTTCGGCGACTACTTCAAGAAGGAAGCGATCGAATATGCCTGGGAGCTGGTGACCAGCCCGGAGTGGTTTGGGATTCCCAAGGACCGGCTGTATGTGACGATCTTCGAGGGTTCGGAAGGTGTTCCGCGCGACGATGAGGCGGAGCAGTTCTGGATCGGCGTGGGCGTGCCCAAGGAGCGGATCCTGGCCTTTGGCGCCAAGGACAACTTCTGGCAGATGGGGGAGACGGGGCCGTGCGGGCCGTGTTCGGAGATTTTTTACGACATGGGAATCGAGGCTTCGGAAACCACTGGAGTGGACTTGCCTTTTGGGCAGGATGATGCCCGCTATGTCGAGATCTGGAATCTCGTCTTTATGCAGTTCGATCGTTCCGCCGTGCTCGATGAGAACGGCAAGCAGGGCTACGCGCTGGCTCCGCTGCCCAGGCCGTCGATCGATACGGGAATGGGGTTGGAGCGTGTTGCGGCGGTCCTGCAGGGGAAGCTTTCCAATTTTGAGACGGATTTGTTTACGCCGTTGATAAGAAGTGCAGGCGAGTTGGCGGGTCTGCAGGTTAGCGAGTTAGCGGATCTGGTGCAGAACGCATCGCTGCGAATTATTGCCGACCATGCACGGGCGGCCACTTTCCTCATCAACGACGGGGTACTGCCTTCGAATGAGGGGCGCGGGTATGTGCTGCGGAAGATTCTGCGGCGCGGCATCCGGCATGGGCGCCTGCTGGGGCAGGAGCAGCCGTTTCTGTTTGAGATGGTGTACGCGGTACGGGACTTGATGGGCGGGGCGTACCCCGAATTGGTTGATTCTGCGGATCGTGTGGCGAAGGTGGTCAAGGCCGAGGAGCTGCAGTTTGACAGGGTGCTTGAGGTCGGGTCGGGAAACCTCGATGGAGTGATCGCAAACGCCAAACTAAGATACGAAGCCTTTCCAGAAGATTCTCAATTTCGAAGTTCGACCGGACCTCTTCTACCCGGGAGCGATGGCTTCCGCTTGTATGAGACTTTCGGTTTACCGCTCGACTTCATTCAAGACGCCTGTCACGATGCAGGTATCGAATTTGACCTCGAAGGCTTTGAGCATGCCAAGAACGAGGAGCAGGCGCGGGCGCGGGCTTCGTGGAAGGGTGGGGCGACCAAGTCGGCCAGTCCGGCGTTTCGCGACTTGCCCAAGACGGATTTTCTCGGCTATTCGGCCTGGGTGGTCAATGGCGCCGAGGTGCTGGCCATCGTGAAAGACGGCGTTGGGGTTCCGGCGGCGAAGGCGGGTGAATCCGTCGATGTGGTGCTGGATCGGACCAGTTTTTATGGCGATTCGGGCGGCCAGGTTGGAGATACCGGGCGGTTCACTTCGACCGATGGGAATGTAGTCGTCGCCGAGATCACCGGCTGCGTGCTGCCGGTCCAGGGTGTGCGCGCGCATAAGGCCATTCTCAAGCAGGATCTTGCGGTTGGGGATCGCGTCAACACCGTCGTCGATGCGGTGCGGCGCAATGCGGTCAAGCGGAACCACACCGGGACGCACCTGATCCACGCGGCGCTGCGCGAGGTGCTGGGGACGCATGTGAAGCAGGCGGGTTCGCTGGTCGACCCGACCCGGCTTCGCTTTGATTTCTCCCATTTTGCGCCGGTAGCCGATGAAGAGCTGGAAGAAATCGAATCGATCGTCAACCGCGAAGTGCTGGGCAACACGGCGGTGCAGACCATGGTCGATGTGCCCATCGATGTTGCGGTGAACGAGTACCACGCCATGGCGCTGTTTGGAGAGAAATATGGCGACAAGGTGCGGGTGGTGAAGATCGGCGATTTTTCGACCGAGCTTTGCGGCGGCACGCACACCGGGGCGACGGGCGAGATTGGGCTGATCAAGATTGTGGGCGAGGGTTCGGTATCGTCCGGGGTCAGGCGGCTGGAAGCGATTTCGGGGATGGGTTCGCTGGAGGAGTTTCGGCGGGATTTTGCCGTGGCGCAGGTTGCGGCGCAGGTGGCTCCCGCCCCTGCCGGAACGACGCCTTCTGACGCATTCAAGGCCAGGCTGGCGGCGCAGGAAGACGAGCTGAAGCGGCTGCGTCGGGAGCTGGAAGAGTCGCGCATGAAATCGGCAGCGGGAACGCTGGATGAGGCGATGAGCCGGGCCGTCGAGGTCAAGGGCGTGAAGCTGGTCACGCTGCGCGCCGATGCGCTGGAGCGCGGGCAGTTGCGCACGCTGGTGGACAACGTGAAGCAGAGGCTGACTCAGCTTTCAGCCGAGGGCGGCATCGTCGTGCTGGCGTCGGCGCAACCCGAGGGCAAGGTGGCGATTCTGGCCGGGGTCACGCCGGGGTTGATCAAACGGATCCAGGCCGGAAAGCTGGTGGGTGCGGTCGCCAAGCTCGTTGGCGGCTCGGGCGGCGGGAAGCCGGAAATTGCCGAGGCAGGCGGCAAGGATGTCGCCCAGATCGACGCCGCGCTGGCTGCGGCGGCAGGGATTGCCGGCGAATTGATGGCATAGAAAAAGCGGCAGGCCAAGTGAAGAAACCGAACCGGCCCCTCCTCATTGGAGCGGATGCCGGGCAACTCGGTTCGCACGTTCGCCTTCCCACTGTGAGGCAAGTTCTCGCGGTTCGCCAATCTCTGGCGACGTCGCGAGACGGGTCAACGCATTGGACGCAGAAATTGCACTCACAGCTGAGAAGGAGATGTTTATGAATCGAATGTCGAAGGTCGCGACCGCTTGTTGTTCCGTGGTGATGTTGGCAGGCGTGCTTCCTGCAGTAGCTCAGAGCGGAATGAACGATGCTTCCGGCAAGGCGAGCATGGCGGATAAGAAGTTCGTCAAGGAAGCGCTGGAGGGCGGCATGGCCGAAGTGCAACTGGGCCAGTTAGCTGCGCAGAAAGGCAACAGCGACGACGTAAAGAAGTTTGGCCAGAAGATGGTCGACGATCACTCCAAGATGGGCGACGATTTGAAGCCGGTGGCCAGCCAGATTGGCGTAACGCCGCCGACCTCCGTGTCCGTGAAGGACAAGGCGTTGATGACCAAGCTGGAGGGGTTGTCAGGCGATGCGTTTGACAAGGTCTATATCCAGGCGATGGTGAAGGACCACAAGATGGACCTGGCTGAGTTCAAGAAGGAAGCCTCGAGCGGAATGGATCCGGCGGTCAAGGAGCAGGCATCGAAGGGGACCGAGGTCATTTCGCAGCACCTGCAGATGATCGAGCAGATTGCCCAGGCGCATCACGTGATGGCGGGTTCCTCGGCGAGCAGCATGTAAGCGCCGATCGGAACACGGAACATCGCAGCTAACACAAAGGCGGGTTGAGCCGAAGGGTTCCCCGCCTTTCTTTCTGGGCGGCGTCCAACGATAGACGGCGAGGCAGGCCCTAGAATCAGCTTATCGTGCCCCTGGATTCCCCATCCCGGCCAGAGCGTCCTCTGCGCAAGAAGCTTGCCGGAACACGCCCGTCAGCGTGGGCGGGTGGCTTGGCAGTCCTTCTTGCGGCGGCGGTGTTCCCGGCGTATGCGCGTGTGGTTCGGCAAGATCCATGGCTGCAGGCGGTTGCGATGCGTGACCGTCTGGAGGCAAGCCCCGAACCGCAGCGAACGCGCGCGCAGTTTGACGACGTCTTGAATGCTTTTCGCCGCATCTACCATGAGAATCCAACGGCCTCGAAGGCGCCGGCGGCGGTTGCGGCGGTCGCCGACCTGCTGGCCGAAAAAGGGCGCGTGCTTAAGGACGCCCGGTCGCTACGCGCGGCGGTAGGTCAGTATGAGTTTCTGCGCGCGCAATACCCAGACAGTCCGCAGGTGGAGAACGCCTTACTGCTGGAAGCGGAAATCTGCCGGCAGGACCTGAAAGATGGCCCGTGCGCTGTGGAGAAGCTGCAAGCGGTCATTGCTGAAAAGCCGGACAGTTCGTTCGCCGAGCAGGCAGCGATCGAGTTGAAGGAGATGCGGGTCACGACGGCCGCACAGAGTGGGTCGAGTTCGGCGGGGAAGCCGCGCAGGAGCGCAAGCGCTTTGCCGGCCAGAGCGACGCGACCCAGTGAAACCGCGGCACTGAACCCGAGTTCCGCACAGCCCCCTGCCCTTGCAACTAGTTCTCCACAACCCGAACCAGCGAAGCCTTTGCCGACGCCGACCCCCCAGGACCAAACGGCGGACATCGAGGCAAAAGCCGAGGCCTTTGGAGTGGCGCGTACCGCCGACTCGGGACCGCGCCGGATCGTGCAGATTACGGGGATGCGGCACTGGTCCAACCCGACCTCGACGCGGATTGCGATTGACCTGGGCGGCAAGGTGGAATATGAAGCGGCGCGGGTGCCGAATCCGGAACGAATCTTCTTCGACCTGCATGGGACCAAATTGGCCTCGAGCCTGAACGGGCACCAGGTTGAGGTAATAGACGACGGGTATTTGAAGCGAATTCGCGCGGCGCAATTTCAGTCCGACACGACGCGGGTGGTGCTGGATGTCTCGGATGTAAGCCAGTATTCGGCGTTTCTGCTGCCCAACCCGTGGCGACTGATTATCGACATTCACTCGGACAAGGGTGCGAGCCGGCAGGCGATTGCGCAGAGCAAGGCCACGGCCGACGAAACGCTGCCGACGGGGAAGACGGTGGCGACGGTTTCGCCAGGCGATTCGCCGATGCCTTTGGGCGTGGGCCGGACCGGCGAACGCGCAGCCGAAAAGAGCCGGAGCGAGAAGGACAGCACGATTTCTGAAGTGGCCAAGCTTTCCAGCGAGCCAAGCAAGGTGGCGGCGACAGCCGGGCCGACGAGCGGACCCGTTGCGGCGAAGGTTGGGGTGAAGCCGGCCATGCCGCAGAATGAGCTGGATGCGATGAATGGGCCTGCGCCCGAGCCGGCTGGTGCGGCGAAGCCGGGCTCGTCGAACACCCCGATGACCTCCGGAGTGCGGTCATCCCAGGCTGCAACAGCGAATCGCAAGAGAGGAAAAGGCGGGACTGCAGTTGGGAACACCGCGAGTGTGGCGGACTCTGCCGCATTGCCGCACGCCGCCGATCCGACGGCCGATGGGCAGAGGTCGCTGGTGCGGGCGCTGGGACTCAAGGTGGGCAGGATCGTGATCGATGCCGGGCACGGCGGCCATGATTCGGGAACGCTGGGGCCGGGCGGCATTCAAGAGAAAGACGTAGTGCTGGACGTGGCACAGCGCGTCGGCAAATTGCTGCATCAGCGGCTAGGCGCGGAGATTGTCTACACCCGCAGTGACGACACCTTCATCCCGCTGGAGACGCGAACGGCCATTGCCAACCGCGCGCAGGCGGATTTGTTCTTGTCGATTCACGGGAATTCAAGCCCGGAGCCTTCGGCGCGCGGTGTTGAGACGTATTACCTGAATTTCACTTCCGATCCGGACGCGCTGGACACGGCGGCGCGTGAGAATGCGGTTTCGACGCAGTCGGTGCATCAGCTTTCTGACCTGGTGCGAAAGATTACCCTCAAGGACAAAATTGACGAGTCGCGCGAGTTTGCCGCCGATGTGGATCAGGGGCTGTATGCGGGGTTGAAGGCGGGCAATCCAGGGTTGAAAGATCGCGGCGTGAAGAAGGCTCCGTTTGTGGTGCTGATCGGTGCGCAGATGCCGTCGATTTTGGCGGAGATCAGCTTTTTGACCAATCCCGACGATGCAGAACAGATGCAGGAAGGTCCGTACCGTCAGCGCATCGCCGAGGCTCTCGACGCGGGCGTGGAGCGATATCTGCGCGGCTTGAGCGGGACGCGGATGCCGGATGCGACCAGATCCTCATCGAAACGCGCGGCCAGGAGCCGAGTGGATGGAGATTCGCCGGCGGGGCAATAGTCGATACTGCGGCGACCAGCACGACATCCCCACCGCCAGGCTGTTCGAACGAACGGTGGCGCTGCCATTCTGGCGAGGATCTATTTGCCGGCGCATTGGCCCACCATGGAAAGAAGCTGCGGCCGCCCGATCCTGACCGGCAATGGCTTGCCGTCGTGCGCGTCGTCGCTGGCTACCTGGAAAGGCCTTTCGCAGGCGCGGTCATGATTACGTTTGCGAGTCGCGATCTTGTTCTATCCGATACAAGTATTAGGTGAACCGTCAGAAAAAGCCGAAAACGGAGTCGTGAATTGAAACAGGGCTTTGACCCAACTCGTCTTGAATAGTGGAGGAATTCACATGCGAGGATTGAAGTACCTCAGTGCCGGTTTGTTGGCGGCTGGTTTTGTTTGTGTTTCGGGGCATCGCGCGCCTGCCCAGATTTCTGTTCAGATTGGGGCTCCCCCGGTTTGCCCGTACGGATATTACGAGGCACCTCCGTATAACTGCGCCCCGGATGGGTATTATGGGCCGGAGTGGTTCAATGGCGGGGTATTCATTGGCGCGGGGCCCTGGTTTCACGGGCCGGAACATTTCTATGGCCACGTCGATCACCACTACGACTACCGTCACGGCTATCACGGTCCTATGCCGGAGCGGAACGCACGACCCGCTGAACACCGGCAGGAGTTTCACGGGCAGGCGATGCACGATCCGCACGGACACGAGGCGCCGCGAGGACATCGGTAGGTTCCAGTACTAAATCTTGCCCGATCTAGCGGATGGCTCAAAGCGGGAACATCGCAAACAGCATGGCCTTGGAACCTCGGTTCCAGGGCCATGCTGTTTGCGCTTGCAGTCGTTCAAGCTTGCCCGCGTGGATTAACCGACGCGGGCAGCAACAGCCTCTTCGATCTGTGCCGATTCGAGGAGCGTTAGCGGGTAGTAGGCGTTGCGCATGTACTGCTTGACCATGCGGTTGGTGTTGAAGAAGGAGCCGTTGTAGGCGATGGTGTTGCGCATCATGCGGCCCCAGGCTTCGGGAGCCTTGAGGTAGAGCGGCACGACCGCGTTCTCCAGCTTTTCGTAGAGATTGACGGCTTCGGCGTTATCGTCGGCGCCGTCTTCAATGGCCCAGCCGGTATAGCCTTCGAGGCAACCTTCGATCCACCATCCGTCGAGGATGGAGAGCGAAGGAACGCCGTTGAGAGCAGCCTTCATGCCGCTGGTGCCGGAGGCTTCGTAGGGGCGCTTGGGGGTGTTGACCCAGACGTCTACGCCGGCGGTGAGCAGGGCGCCGAGTTCCCAGTCGTAATTTTCGAGATAGGTGACGTGCAAGTCGGAGCCGGAATACTTGTGCGCCTTCTCGATAACGGAATGAATGAGAGCCTTGCCGGGCTCGTCCTGGGGATGGGCTTTGCCTGCGTAAAGGATCTGCAAGCCGCCGGCCGCCTGGGCGATGGCGAGAAGGCGTTCTGGGTCTGAGAAGAGCAGGTCGGCGCGCTTGTAGGTGGCGGCGCGGCGAGCGAAGCCGAGGGTGAGGACTTTGGGATTCAGGACCAGGCCGGTGCGGTTGGCGACTTCAGCCAGGAGGGTCTCCTTGGCCTGTGCATGGGCGTGGGCAACTTCGTCCAGCGGGATCTCGATGGCGTTGCGCAGATAGAGATTGTCGCGGCGCCAGTGAGGGATGTTGCGATCGAGTAGTTCCTGTACGGGCTCGGATACCCAGGTGGGCGCATGGACGCCGTTGGTGATGGCGTCGATCTGATAGTCGGGGAACATTTCGCGCGAGACGTTGCCGTGCTGCAGGGCGACACCGTTGACGTAGCGCGAGAAGCAGAGCGCGACGTAGGTGAGGTTGAGCATGTTTTCGTGGCAACAGTTGAGCGATTGCAGGCGCTGGGTGCGGTCGTAGCCGAGGATACGATTGGCCTGCTCGATGCTGAAGCGATCATGGCCGGCTGGGACCGGGGTGTGGGTGGTGAAAACGCACTTCTGACGAACGGCGTTGACGTCGACGTCGGTGACCCTGTTGAGAGGTCCGCCGCCGAGCTGAGCTTCGAGCAGGGCCAGGGTCAATAGGGCCGCGTGTCCTTCGTTCATGTGGTAAACATTTACCTTGTGGCCGAGCGCGTTGAGCATCCGCACGCCGCCCATGCCGAGAACGATTTCCTGCTGCAGGCGGTAGTTGGAGTCGCCGCCGTAGAGGTGATCGGTCAGGCTGCGGTCCCAGGCCGAGTTCTCAGGCAGGTCGGTGTCGAGCAGGTAGATCGGAATGACGTGCCCGGCCCGGCCGACCATGTCATAGCGCATGGCGCGGATATATACGGTGCGGTCTTCGACGGTCACCGTGACGCGGGGCGCTTCCTCGGTGCAGAAGTCGGAAACGATCCAGGGCTGGGAGTCTTCAGTCTGCGTGCCTTGTTCACTGAGGTGCTGGCGGAAG
>CAILBQ010000130.1 GCA_903832475.1 uncultured Acidobacteriota bacterium
CAGCGGCAGACCGCGCGCCTCATTGCCCTGGCCGACGAGCACGGCCTCCGCGTGAATACCTGCCGGGATCCGGAAAGGCGCGGCGGCACGGTGACCTTCGATGTGCCCAACGGCCTGGAAGTCACGCGCGAACTGGCGCGCCGATTTGGTCTGCATCCGAACACGATCAGCGCGGGCTATCGCCAACTGGAGCGCGAGGGCTGGACGGAGAAGCGCCATGGCAGCGGTGTGTATGTTCGGAATAACAGTGAAGCGCCATCGACTCCGGAACAGATTCTGGACTTTCACATCGCTGGATTTTTTCGCGCGGTGCGAGAGCTGGATCTGCCTGCAGCGGCGATCCGGCATCGCGTGGCGCAGTGGCTGGCTGCTCCGCCGCCAGATCATCTGCTGCTGATCGATCCGGACGCTGAATTGCGGCAGATTCTGCTGACGGAAATCCGCGCGGCGACGACGTTTCCGGTGAAGGGCATCTCGATGGAGGAATGTCTCGAGGCGGAGAAGCTTGCGCGCGGAATTCCGCTATGCCGGCCCAGCAAGACCAAGAGCATTCGCGCCGTGCTGCCTTCGGGCATCGAACTGATCACGCTGCAGATTCGCTCAGCCAACACGTGGCTCACGCCCTGGCTGCCGGCGCCTCCTGGTCACTTGATCGGGGTGGTGTCGCACTGGCCGGAGTTTCTGACGCACGCACGGACGGTGCTGATTGCCGCCGGGCTTTCGACAGACAGCCTTATCTTTCGCGATGCGCGCCAGCAGCGCTGGAACCGCGGGCTGGAGCAGGTGACGGCCATCCTGTGCGATGCGTACACCGCGACTGTCCCTGCGCTGCCGAGCAAGCCGCATACCTTGATCTTTCCCTTCCTGGCCGACAGCACGATTGCCGAACTGGGCCGGTACTCTCAATCCCCCGCAGCTTTGTGACACTCACGAAACTGTACCAAGCCGTTATTTTGCGTAGCTGAAAGCCGGTACTTTCGCTTCATCAGCATTGCTGTCAGAGGGGTCAACACCATGCAGAACGCCGAAATCGAAGATATCCACCCGCAAGATGAACTGATCGATGGCGCCGGCCGAATCGATACCGCAACGGCCGCGACGATCGAACTTCCCCAACCGAATCCTGCCCGCCCGGAACATGGTTTCTGGTGGCTGATCGGTACGCAGTTTCAAGGCGCGTACAGCGACAACATTCTTCGCAACCTGCTGCTCTCGATGATTGTCGGGATGAACCTTACTGGGAACCAGCGCGAGACGTTTGTTTCCGTCGTGACGTTTGTTTTCTCAGTTCCCTTCATCCTGTTCAGCATGCCGGGAGGGTGGCTGGCCGACCGTTACAGCAAGCGGCAAATCACGATCTGGACCAAGGTCATGGAGATCGGGTCGATGGTCATTGCGACCATCGGGCTGGCCAGGCATTCGCTGCCGCTTTCGCTGGTGGCGCTCACGCTGGTGGCCACGCAAGCTGCGCTGTTTGGGCCGTCGAAGTATGGCCTGCTTCCGGAGCTGCTGCAGACGAAGCGGCTCTCCTGGGGCAATGGTGTCATCGAACTCGGGACCTTTCTGGCGATTATCATCGGCACGGTGACGGGCGCTTCGCTCGCGGAACATTTTCGTGGCCGCGAAGTCTATGCGGGCTATGTGCTGCTGGCGCTTTCGCTGGCTGGCTTGCTGAGCAGCCTGGGTATCGACAAGGTGCCTGCGGCCGCGCCGGACAAGAAGTTTCAATTCAATATCGTCGGAGACCTGTGGAAGCAGATCAAGGCGATGCGCCAGGATCTGCCGCTGTTTCTTGCAGTAGCGGGCAACACGTATTTCTGGTTTCTTGGTTCGCTGCTGTTTTCTACCATCGTGGTGTATGGGCCGGATGTGCTGCACATCGGCCAGACGAAAACTGGCTACCTCAATGCCACGCTAGCTTTGGGCATCGGGCTAGGCAGCATGGCTGCGGGCCTGTTGAGCGGCAACAAGATCGAGTATGGGCTGATCCCGCTGGGCTCGATCGGCATGACGTGCACCGGCCTGGTGCTGGGGCTCACGCATCCTGGGCTGATCGGCTCTGCTGTGCTGCTGGGGTTGCTTGGATTTTTCGCGGGCTTTTACGCCGTCCCGGTCAACGCTCTGATTCAGCATCGCCCGGCTGAGAAGGAAAAGGGCGGCATCATTGCTGCTTCGAACCTGCTTTCGTTTGTTGGCATTGCGCTTTCTTCCGGCGTGTACTTCGTCTTCACCACGTACATTCATCTTGATCCCCGCGGAGTGATCGTTGCAGCTTCGCTGATCACCTGCGCCGGCACTGTGTATGTCTTGATGCTGCTGCCGGAGTGGTTTGGCCGGCTGCTGCTGTTCATCGCGACACACACCCTCTATCACGTGCGGGTGATGGGGCGGGAGAATTTTCCAGACCGCACCGGGGCGCTGCTGGTTTGCAATCATATGTCGTTTGTCGATGTGGCGCTGCTGGTGGCTTCGACGGACCGGCCGATTCGCTTTGTGATGTATCAGGGTATCTACGACATGAAGCTGGTCAAGCCGTTCGCGAAGATGATGAAAGCTATTCCTATCTCGAGCGAACTGCATCCGCGAGAGATGATTCGCTCGTTGCATGTGGCGACCGATGCGCTGCGCAACGATGAGATTGTGTGCATCTTCGCGGAAGGACAGATCACGCGCACGGGACAACTACTTCCTTTTCGCCGTGGGTTGGAACGCATCATCAAAGGCCTCGATGTGCCGATCATTCCGGTGAATCTGGACGGCGTGTGGGGCAGCATCTTCAGCTTTGAACGCGGGCGTTTTCTGTGGAAGATGCCACGACATATCCCTTACCCGGTGACGGTGAGTTTTGGCAAGCCGATGCCGTCTTCGTCGACGGCGATCGAGGTGCGCGCCGAGGTGCAAGAGCTGCAGGCAGAGGCCTTTCAGCGACGCAAGCGCGGCATGCGTACCCTGGACCGAGCCTTTGTGCGCACTGCGAGACTGCATCCGCTGCGCTTCATGATGGCGGACGGCAAGACGCCCAGGGTTTCGTTTGGATCGGCGCTGAGCAAGGCCATGTTCATTGCCCTGCGCCTGCGTGGCCAGATCGGCGAGCAGCGCATGGTGGGAATGCTGCTGCCGCCGTCGGTGGGAGGAGCGCTTACGAATTACGCGCTCATGATGGCGGGACGTATTCCCGTCAATTTGAATTACACCTCATCAAGCGACGTCATCGCATCGTGCGCAGCGCAGTGCGATGTGGATGTAGTGATTACGTCGAAGGCTTTCGTGGAGCGATTTCCGAACCTGGCCATTCCGGGGCGCACGATTTTTCTCGAAGACGCGCTGAGCGCACCCCGCATAGGAGAGAAGTTGCGAGCACTGGCTCTCTCGTGGCTGATGCCTGCGCCGTGGCTCAGGCGCGTGCTGGGTGGAAAAGCGCGGCGCGCTGGAACAAATGCGATGGATGAGCTGGCGACGGTGATCTTTTCAAGCGGCAGCACGGGCGATCCCAAGGGCGTGATGTTGACGCACTACAACATCGTGTCCAACATTCAGCAGGTATCGCAAGTATTCATGCTGGATGGAAGCGACAAGATCCTGGGCATCCTTCCGTTCTTTCATTCGTTTGGGTTCACGGCTGGATTGTGGCTGCCTGCGGTCAATGGCGTGGGCGTTGTCTATCATCCCAACCCGCTCGATTCTCAGGTGATTGGGGAACTGGTGGCCAAGTACAAGGTAAGTTTCCTGATCGCCACACCGACGTTTCTGCAGGCCTATATGCGGCGCTGCACGCCGGAGAGCTTCAGTTCATTGCAATATGTGCTGGTGGGTGCGGAGAAGCTGCCGGAGCGGGTTGCGCTGGCGTTTGAAGATACTTTTGGCATTCGTCCGCTGGAGGGTTATGGATGCACCGAGTGCTCTCCCGTGGTCACGGTGAATGGGCGTGATTTTCGCGCGCCGGGATTTCGCCAGGTGGCGGGAAGGCGCGGCAAGATCGGGCATCCGCTGCCGGGTGTTTCGGTGAAAGTCGTGGACCTGGATACGGGCCTGCCGGTGACGCCGGGAATCTCTGGCATGCTGCTGGTGAAAGGGCCAAACGTGATGAAGGGCTACCTGGGCAAGCCGGAGAAAACGGCCGAGGTGCTCAACAACGGCTGGTACACGACGGGCGACGTGGCGATGATGGAGGAGGATGGTTTTCTCACCATCACCGACCGGCTCTCGCGCTTCAGCAAGATCGGCGGCGAAATGGTGCCGCACATCAAGATCGAAGACAGGCTGCATGAGATTGCCGGCGTGACGGAACAGGTTTTCGCAGTGACGTCGCTGCCCGACGAGAAGAAGGGCGAGCGCATCGCGGTGCTGTTTACGCTGGCGCCGGAGAAGCTGCCGCCGATTCTGGAGAAGCTGAACCAGAGCGACCTGCCAGCGCTGTGGAAGCCGAAGGCCAGTCTGTTCTTTCATGTCGACGCACTGCCCATCCTGGGCACCGGGAAGATCGATCTGCGCGGCGTGAAGACCGCAGCTGCTTCGATGGCGTCTCAAGTCAAGGACTGATCGGATTTCCCTTCTCGCCTCTGCGCTGCACCGCAGAAGCGAGGAGGCTTACGTGCAGAGCCTGGTCGACGAAATCCTCGACGGTGAGCCGTTTTGATCCAGGTCAAAACGCAGGTCGCGGAATTGTCGTCTAATGGAGAGACGGCTTTTTTGTGTTTCATACGAGGGCGGAGTGTATCCATTGATTCGAAAAACTTGTTTGGCTTGGCTGTTTTTGGCCGCGGTGTCCTTTCAACTCAACGCGGCTGAGGTCAAGGAACAACCCAGTGTCACGCGCGATACGCTGTCAAACGGCATGCGGGTGGTCATCATTCACAACGCGCTGGCCCCGGTGGTCACCGTTGAGATGAATTTCCTGGTGGGCGGGGACGACACGCCGGCAAAGTTTCCCGGCATGGCGCATGCACAGGAGCATATGGCCTTTCGCGGGTGCCAGGGCATGAATGCTGACCAGACCGCGGCGATTTACGCGCAACTTGGCGGGGAAAACAATGCGGACACGCAGCAGAACATCACGCAGTACTACGCCACGGTGCCCGCAGCCGATCTTGACGTAGCTCTGCAGGCTCAAGCGGCGTGTCTGCGCGGCATCGACGATACCGACGCGGAGTGGGCACAGGAGCGAGGAGCGATCGAGCAGGAGGTGGCGCGCGATCTTTCCAACCCTACCTATAAATTCCTTAGCCGATTAAACGAAGATATGTTCGCCGGGACGCCCTACGCGCACGATCCCCTGGGCACGCACGATTCCTTTGAAGCCACCACGGGCCAGATGCTCAAGGACTTTTATCAGAAGTGGTGCTCGCCGAATAACGCGATCCTGGTGATTGTCGGCGACATCAACCCTGCGGACACCATGAGCAAGATCAAGCACTGGTTTGGCGAGATACCGAGTCATGCTGTTCCCACAAGGGACGAGATCGACCTGAAGCCTGTGAAGTCCGAGACATTCAATCTGGACAGCAACCTTCCTTACGTACTGGGATTCATCGCCTATCGGCTGCCGGGAACAGATTCCAAGGACTATGCCGCCATACAGATCCTGAGCGATGTGCTGGCCAGCCAGCGCGCCGATCTTTATGGAATGGTTGCGGCGGGCAAAGCCCTGGCTGCGGAGTTTGGCATGGCTGAGACATATCCGAAGGCCAGCGTCGGGTACGGGCTGGTTGCAGTTCCGGCAGGATCGGATGTCAGTGCAGCCATGAAGGAGATGCGATCCATTCTTGGCAGCTACGCAGACAAGGGCGTTCCAGAAGACCTGGTCGTCGCCGCCAAGCGAAGCGAGATCGCGTCGGCCGAGTTTGAACGTAATTCGATTCCCGGCCTGGCGAATGCATGGTCTGACGCATTGGCAGCGGAAGGCCGCAATTCTCCCGACGACGACATCGAGGCGATCCGGCGGGTCACTTTGGCTGATGTCAATCGCGTGGCAAAACAGTATCTTTCGGACGCTAACTCGATCACCGCGACGCTGAAACCGGTACCCAGTGGAGCGCCCGTTGCGGAGAAGGGTTTTGGCGGCG
>CAILBQ010000131.1 GCA_903832475.1 uncultured Acidobacteriota bacterium
GCCACAGACTTCTTGAAATCTTCAAAGGAATTCTTGTCCAAAACAGACCTGACGGCCTGCTCCAATATCTCTTTACTCAGGAAATACGCCAACTTACAAAGCAGACTCTTCCCACTCGACTGCGGCCCAATCAGCACAGTGATCTTCCCGAACTCCAACTCGGCGTCCTTGATCACCGAAAAGTTCTTCACCGTCAGCTTCCGCATCGCATCCTCTTGACACTCCAGTTTTTAAGTCCGCCCGGGCGGCTAGCCCCGCCCAAACTTCTGCTTCCCACCCATCATCCCCGCCACGCCCCCACGCATCATGTTCTTCATCATGCCGCCCTTGCCCATCTGCTTGAACATCTTGCTCATCTGCGCGTACTGCCTCAACAGCGCGTTCACATCCTGCACTGTCGTGCCCGACCCCGCCGCGATGCGCTTGCGCCGCGAGCCGGAGATGATGTCCGCATTCCGCCGCTCCGCCTTGGTCATCGAGTTGATAATCGCCTCCAGCCGCGTAAACTGGCTTTCATCCACGTTCTTCGAAGCCTGCTGCAGCCCCGCAAATGGCCCCACCGACGGCAGCATCTTCAAGATCGACTCCATCGATCCCATCTTCTTGATCTGCCCCAGCTGATCGCGAAAATCCTCCAGCGAAAACCCATCGCCCATCAGGGCCTTCTTGGCAAAATCCTCGCTCTTCTTCTTGTCCAGCGTGCTCTCCGCACGCTCCAGCAGGCTTATCATGTCGCCGTGCCCGAGAATGCGCCCCGTAATGCGATCCGGATGAAACGGCTCAAACGCTTCCGGCTTCTCGCCCGTGCCCAGGAACTTGATCGGCTGCCCGGTCACATGCCGGATCGACAGCGCCGCGCCGCCCCTCGCATCGCCATCCATCTTGGTCAGCACCACGCCCGTGAGCCCCAGCCGCCGGTGAAAATCTGCCGCCGAATTGACCGCATCCTGCCCGGTCATGGCGTCGGCTACAAACAAGATCTCCTGCGGGTCCAGCAGCTTTTTCAGCTTCTCCATCTCCCGCATCAGCTCTTCGTCAATGCCCAGCCGGCCAGCGGTATCGACGATCAGCGTGTCGCAGCCCATGATGGTCGCCTCGCGCCGCGCTTCCTTGGCCAGCCGCAGCACCAGATCCGTCCCTGCAGCCTCATCCTTGAGGTCGCCCTCGTAAAGCCGCACATCGACCGTCTTCGCCACCACCTTCAGCTGCTCCCGCGCCGCCGGACGATACACGTCCACCGACACCAGCATCGGCCGGTGCCCGCCCTTCTTCAGCCACACCGCCAGCTTGCCCGAGGTCGTCGTCTTGCCCGACCCCTGCAACCCGGCCATCAGAATCACCGTAGGCGGCTTCGAAGCAAATTTGAACCGCGCCGTGTCTTTCCCCAGCATCGCCGCCAGCTCGTCGTGAACGATCTTCACCACCTGCTCGCCCGGCGACAGCGCCGTCAACACCTCGCTGCCCATGGCCTTGGCGCGGATGTGCTCCATCAGCTCCTTGACCACGTTCAGGTTCACGTCCGCTTCGAGCAGCGCCATGCGAATCTCGCGCAGCACCTCGCCCACATTCTCTTCCGTCAGCACGCCCTGCCCACGCAGGTTCTTGAACGCGCGCTGCAGCTTTTCTGTCAAATTCTCAAACATAGTTGTCCCAGCCTCAAGTGTATCGCGGACGCTCCCCTGCCAGAAAAACCCCCGGCCTGTCATCCCTCGCGCAGCAGAATCTCTGCTCCTGCCTCTTGCACTTGCTCTTGTTGTTGTCTTGGCCCTTGCATTTGATTTGGTTGTTGCCTTTGCTCCTGCATTTGCTTTGGTTGTTGTCTTTGCCCTTGCATTTCTTTCTGTCATTCCCCTCAGGGGAATCTGCTTCTCGTCATCCGAGCGAATCAAAGAATCTGCGTTCCACTTCAAACACGACTCAAATGAACCCAGGGCCCCACACATCGCTTCCGCTTCTCGCGGCCTTCCCGACTACCCGGTTCAACCCAATTCCGTGTCCCAAGCCGCGAAGTTGTGAGACCATGGCAAACGAGTGCGCTCAGCTCGTGCCGATCCCCCCTTCCTACGGAGTGTGAAGCACTCGAACCCCTCGGTCCGCCTATCACCACGGAGAACCATGGCCAGAGACATCATCCGCACCCCGAACGCCCCCTCGCCGCCACCCACCTACAGCCAGGCGGTTCGCGCCGCCGGCTTGGTGTTCGTCTCCGGCACCACCCCTCACGATCCGGCAACCGGAAGCATCGTCGGCGACACCATCCAGGAGCAAACCCGCCAGTGCCTGAAAAACATCTCGGCCATCCTTGAGGCCGCCGGCACTTCCTTGGATCGAATCGTAAGCGCCACCGTGATCCTTCTCGACGAAGCCGACTTCGCCGGGATGAACGAAGAATGGCTCAAATGGTTCCCCTCCAACCCACCTGCTAGGCAAGGCGCAAAATTACCTGTTCGCGTCCCCGGCCTGAAAGTATCCATCGCCGCTATCGCCGAGGCCTGACTGTTCGTCCTTAACTCGACCTAAAACCAAATGGAGCCCTCATGCGCAAATTAGTCGCCCTTCTCTTCCCCCTCGCCATCCTGCTCCTCTCCACCCACCCCGCCCCCGCCCAGGCCCCGCAAGGCTTCGTCGCCGAATACCTCCAGCAGCTCGACGACCTCCAAACCAAGATCGTCTCCCTCGCCGAAGCCATGCCCGAACCCAAATACGCCTGGCGCCCCGGCACCGGCGTCCGCAGCGTCGGCGAGGTCTACACCCACATCGCCGGCAGCAATCGCGCCGTGGCCAAACTCCTCGGCAGTTCCACCGACGCCGCTTCCGCCGCCCCCAAGACCAAAGCCGAAATCCTCGCCGACCTCAAGGATTCCTTCTCCACCCTGCGCGCCACCGCCCTCAAAGTCAGCGACCCGGACAAGCCCATCGACCTCCGCGGCAAGCCCGTCACCACCCGCTCCCTCATGATCCGCAGCCTCGGCCACCTCCACGAACACCTCGGCCAGTCCATCGCCTACGCCCGCACCAACGCCATCACCCCACCCTGGAGCCAGAAAACCGCCGACTGAACCGCGGCACGGCGAAGCGGCAGCTCCGCCGTGCGACGCCATCCTCTACCCGCGCCCTCGCCTCAGCAGGTCAAACGCGATGATGTGCGTCGTCCCGGTGATCCCCACCCCAAACAGCGGCACCAGCGCCACCGGAAAGTCCCCGATATGCTGCATGGCCGGCGTGTATGCCAGCGTCAGCGCCACCGCCGTCCCAATCGCCAGCAGCAGGTCCCCCAGCCCCAGCACATGAAATAACCCATACGCCCAACCCCGCGGCGCCAGCCACACCACCAGCGGAGCTAGAACTCCGACGAACAAATCACCCCATCCCGCCCGCTCCGCAAACAGCTGCGGCAGCAGCCCATGCGCCCCATACCACAGGAACAAAAACGCCGGCCCGATTCTCCACGCATGAAACAGCGTCAGCCTCTTCAGCCCAATGCCCTCCGCCAGTTCCTGCAACCCGCGGCTGCGCAGATAGACAAAGGACGGCACAGCCATCCCTAGCACCACCATCGGAGCAATCACAAACGGCGACACCCTCCCCAGCCATCCCGCCAGGCTCGCTACCGTGACCACAACTGCCCAGACCGCCGCCGTTCCAACAACCGCTGCACCCACCGAATTTCTTCGCTCAATCACCACTGCCTGCATATCGTCCTCCGCTTTCCTCGGCGCAGGCATCTCGCGCATCCCGCCGATAAGGTGTAGATACACCTATTTGCCCGCAGGCTCTTTTTCTTTTCCCGCTTAACCCTCTTTCACACGCCCGAATCTCCCAGCTTGCCCAATATCCCAAGCTGCCCCAGCAAAGGCGCCCGTTGCCCCTTCGCCACCTTCTTCAGCGCTTTCCGCTGCGCCGCCTCCCACAGCGGCATGGCCTCCGCCAGCCGGATTGCTCCCAATTCGGTCAGCCGCACCACCTGCTGTCTTTTGTCTTGCTCGCCGGGATCCACCCGCACCAGCCCGTCCCGCGCCAGCAATTCGACGTTCCGCCCCAGCGTCGTCCGGTCCAGCCCCAGATATGCCGCCAGCGGGACAAACGCCACCGCGCCCATCTCCGCCACCGCCGCCATCAGCGTAAACTGCGGCATCCGCAGCCCCGACGGGCGCAGCGCCTCGTCATAAAACTGCGTCAGCAGTCGTGCTGTCTTTCGAATGTTGTGGCACAAACAGTCAGCGACATTGAGTCTCTTCGTCACCCTCCGAGTATGCCACTCTCAGCCGCGAAATCCAGAAACGCATCCGGTCAGCCAGACCGCGACTCCCCAAGGCTCCGGTTCACGAAACCCGCCGCAACTCTCCCCCTCACTTCCTGCCATCGAACCGCCACGAAATAGACCCGCCCACCCACGAAACCATGCGCACCCCCACCGCCAGCTCGTTCGTCCCGCAGTCGAAATCGTTCGCCTCCCCGCTCGGCCCCGATCCCGGCGCGCAATACGGCGTCTGCCCCACCGTCCATCCCGGAGCCAGCGTCTCCGTCGTCTGCCCCGTATACCCGCGCGCCACCATCCCATTCGCGCCCAGCTCCAGCCTCCCCTCCAGAAATGGCCGCACCACCGCCAGCCGCGTTTCCCCCACCGGAATCGCCTCATATTGCCCCGGATGCGCCGCATTCCCCACATCCAGAAACTTGTGCCCCACGTATTCGTACTCTCCGCGCGCATGCAGCCCCGCCGGCAGCTTGTCCAGCGTCGTCAGCGCATCAAAAATCGTTCGCGGAGCCTCTGGTACCACCGTCCCCGCCACCCCGTTGAACGCCGCCAGCCGCGCATCCGCCTTTGAAAACACCCCCTGCACCATCCCAAACCCAAAAGACCGCCGCGCACTCGCCGTCAGGAATTTCACCGTACTCGGCCCCAGGTCCTCCGCCGACCCATTATCCGGATCGATCTTCGCCAAGGTCGCCGTCTCCGTCGCCCGCCCCACCGTCACCCGCACGTCCGTCTTCGCGAATTCCTCGCCCAGCACCAGCTGAACAGAATGCGACCGCTCAAACGGATCCGCCAGCGCCCGCGCGCCCGTTCCCGTCGCCGTAGGCGCTAGGTTGATCCTGGGATCCTCCGTAAAAAACGCCTGCCCCACGCTCAACGAAGCCGACGGCAGCCAACGTGCCGCTCCCGCACCCGGCGACCATGTCACCGTCGCCTTCGGCTCTTCAAATCTCTTCCACTCGTCGAACGAATACGCCGGCCTGAACCTGTCGGCATTCCGGATCTCCACCTGCTCATGCCGCATCCCCGCATATACCTGCACATGCCGGCCAAGATCGCCATGCAGCGCTGCATAAGGCGCCGCCTCGCGAATCGTCACATCATTCCCCAGCACCGGCACAAACGCCCCATACCCCGGCGCAGCCGGAGCCAGGAAATGATCCAGATCGTCGCGATGAATGTCGTCCTCGTTGTACTGAACCCCCGCCATCCCTTCCAGCCCCCACCCATTCACCACCGGCTTGAAGGTATGCGTCTCCCGCGCCTCGCCGCCTTCCACGGTCCGGAATTCGCTCTGCCGAATCAGCCCCTCGCCAAAATTCGAAAACAGCGCCAGGTTATAAGTCCGGAAGAACCCAGAGAAAGCAATCTCATCCTTCGCCCCCGCCTTCCACTGGTCATTTCCCGCCAGCAACCCAGTGTGCGTCTGGTCTTTCTGCCGCGGATCCAGCGTATCGTTCAGCTCCACGCCCAGCCCCAACGGGACCAGGTTCCCTTCATGCGAAGCCCCCCAGTATCCAACACTCAGCACGGTCAACTCATGCGTCCCCGCGCCCCTTCCGAGATCGAACACCCGCATCCCATTCCACTTGAATTGCCTCCGGTGCTCCAGCGTCCGCATCAGCCCATTCCCGTAATTCGCCTCCAGCGCCAGCCACTCCTTCTTGCCCGCATCCGCCGGCGCCAGCCCCACCGTCACATCGGCATCGCGATAGTCTCCCGTCAGCGTCACAAACCGCTGCAGTCGCGGCCGTAAACGATACGTCGCCGCCATGTTCAGCGCATGATCCCCTTCCAGCACGTTGTACGCGCCGCCATCCGTTCCCACGCTGCCCAGCGCTCCCGACACATAGATATTCGGATCGGCATACCCATTCCCATGAGCATTTGCCGACAAATTATTCGGAACCAGGAACCCGCCGACGGCAATATACTGCGCGATCGGCTCCCCATGATCCCCCGCCACCCCCGGCACAAAATACTGTGGAGCCTTGATCCCACCCGCAGCTGTCTCAATCGGCATCCCCGGAATCGACACCGGCGCACCCGGCCGACCCGGGTTCGCATCCAGCAATTCCTCCCGCACCATCACCCGCTGCGAAGGATCCGGCGCATCCATCGCAATCTCGCTCACCCCCGCCGAGACAACCACTTCCTGCGAAGTACCCGCCACGCTCTCTAGGCGCAAGGTGATCTCAGGCTCGCTCCCTTCCACGTCCACAACACGTGTCACCCCGGCAAATCCATCCGCGTTTACCTTCACGGCATACGTGCCCCACCCCGGAAGCGACACGGCAAACCCACCATCGCCTCCCGTCTTGATGACCCGCTTCACCCCTGCAGCAGAATCGAACTCCACGCGAGCCCCAGCGACCACCCGGCCGCCAGGGTCGAGCACAACTCCCCGCACTACGGCGTCCCCGGCCTGCGCAAAGCCCGAAAGTGCAAAGGCCATGGCAGCCGCCACAAGCAGGCCCACCTTGAATGTTTTCCCACTCGCCCACATACCCCTTCACCCTCGCCAAGCATACGTCCCGCCCGCGCTCGTGAATGTGATGCCGCTCTCGCGCCTTCCGCCAGACAACAAAAAAGCGCCCTCTTCGTGAAGGCGCTCAACTCGTCGATTATGAAATCCCTAAACTCGCTCTTTTGTCTCTTAACTCAACACGCTCGCCTCAACCGGAACCTTTAGCCGCACCAGCCGCGCGGCAATCTCGCCCCAGTAACTCTGCCGCGGCCTCCGGAAAGGCTCGTTATGCCGCAACTCCGGCACAATCATCAACTCGACATCCTCTCCACAGCAACCGGCGATCTCCGACGCCATCCTCACCGGAAACAGCCGATCCTTCGCCCCATGCACAATCAGCACCGGCAGCTTGCACCCCGCCAGCGATTCCTCCGCACTCCAGATCGCCGGAGCCAGGAACCTCAAAGCCCGAGGCAGCACCACCTCGCAGGCCGCCTCTCGAAACGAAGTAAACGCCGCACACATCACCAGCGACGCCGCATCCACCTGCTGCAATATCGCCGCCGCAATCCCGCTCCCCATCGAAAAACCCAGCAGCGACACCGGCCGCCCGCCGGCCAGCTTTTGCAAATGTTCAAACGAAGCAATGGCATCCAGCTCAAACTGCCCCCAGTCCGCCTGCCCCGTACTGCGCCCATATCCCGAGTAATCGAACACCAGCGAAGCCGTCCCGTTCGCCGCCAGCATCCGCTGCACCGGCAGCCATCGGTCCACCGTCTCCCCGATTCCGTGACAGATCAATACCGCGGCATGCATCTGCCCCACGGCAGGCTGCACAAACACCGCGTCCAGCAAGTTCGCGCCACTCGCAATCCGATGCCGTGTCGCAGAAGCTTCCTTCGTGCTCAGGTCATAACCGGCTCGCGACCTTCCTAGGAGCCAATTTTTGACGTCCATCACGCGGCAGATCAACGTGAGGGTGAATTTGAAGAGAAACTTCTGCATCTACCCAGTGTAGCTGAACAATTCACCAAAAATTGACACATGCGACACCGCTTCGCCCTTCGTTGCGCGTGATCAGACGACCGCACAGAAGCTCACTGAGCCCCCTCACAAATCGTTAACGAACGGCGCTCGTCGCCCCCACCAGCTCATCGAACAACCCCCGGTAGCGAATCATCGCCGTGCGCAATTCCTCCGTGCTCGATTCCCCCCGCCCGGCTCGCACCATCACCTCGTGCGCCGACCGGAAATCCCCCATCATCCCTGCATGGCTTACCGACAGGTACTCGGCATTCTGCTCAAAGCTGGCCGCCGGATATCCCCGCGCCTGCAACAGCGAAGAGACCAGCTCGTCCGCCTCGATCAGCGCACCCTTGGGATGATCCACAAACCGCGCCTGCACCGCATTCCAATCCGCCAGGAAACGGTCCCGCTGCGCCGGCATCAGCTCGCGCAGTTTCAACTTCTCAACCTCCGCCTCTCGCTTTTCCAGCCGCGCATGCGCCTTGTCCGCTCCCAGCTCGCGCACCGTTCTGTCGTACTCGGTCCCAAATCGCTGTTGCAGCCTGGCTTTCTTGCGGCTCTGCAAAATCACCCCAATCACAATCAGGATCACGACAACAATCCCGACCAGTACCGCAATCGTCACCGGATTCGAAAAATCAATCTGCTGCATCGCCATCTCCTCTGCTGTGACCAGGCCGGAATCAGCGGGCTCTTGCTTCAGCCCTCACTTCAACCGCCGCCATCTGCGCAGTGAGTATTGAACGATCGCAGTTGCACCGGCTGCACCGAATTGCTCAAGCACCTCCTGCGACGCTCTCCTGAAATTCTGAACAAATACTTAAGTTTTCACTTGACAATGATCCCGAAGCGGCCGATACTCAAGCTCGTACTTAACTAACCACCCGGACTCGCCCGACAACCGACCCTCCGGATGAGGAGCCTGACATGCCCACTACCGCCGCTTCCGCCAGCGTCAGCCACGCCACCTTCACCATCGAGCGCAGCTTCCCCGTCGCCCCCGGCCGCGTCTTCGCCGCCTTCGCCGATCCCAACAAAAAGCGTCGCTGGTTTGCCGCGGGCGCCGGACACGCCGTCACCGAACCCCTCCAGATGGACTTCCAGGTCGGCGGCCGCGAACACACCGAGCGCCTCATCCACGGCGACCCCATCGACGGCGCCCAGCTCGCCAACGACACCGTCTTCCTCGACATCCTCCCCGACGCGCGCATCGTTCTCGCCTACACCATGTCCGTCAACGGCACGCGCATCTCATCGTCCCTTGCCACCTTCGAACTCCAACCCTCCCCCGAAGGCACGCGTCTCGTTTTCACCGACCAGGGCGCCTACTTCGAAAACTCAGACGGGCAAGAAATCCGCAAGCAAGGCTGGACCACCATCCTCAACAGCCTCGCCGCAGAACTCGCCACCTAGCGGCTCTCGCCCTCGCCCTTCTTTCTGTCATCCCCCTCAGGGAAATCTGCCTTTGCCTTTGCCTTTGCCTTTGCTTTTGCTTTTGCTTTTGCCCTTGCTTTTCTTTCTGTCAGTCCCCTCAGGGGAATCTGCTTCTGCCTTTGCCTTTGCTTTGCCTTTGCCTTTGCCTTTGCCCCTGCTTTTCTTTCTGTCATCCCCCTCAAGGGAATCTGCTTCTGCCTTTGCTTCTGCTTCTGCCTTTGCTTTTGCTTTTGATCTTGCTTTTCTTTCTGTCATTCCCCTCAGGGGAATCTGCTTCTGCTTTTGCCTTTGCCCTTGCTTTTGCCCCTGCTTTTCTTTCCGTCATTCCCTCCGGGGAATCTGCTTCTCCACCCCTCACCAATAACCGATCGAGAGCGAACCGCAGCAAAGTCGCACGACTCGCAGTTGCTCCACCACACATCGCAGAAAGAAAACCATGCCCCGCACACCATCGCTCGCGCAACCGCAACCCGGCATCCACCTCATCTTCCACGCCCTCGGCGACCCCACCCGCCGCGCCATCGTGGAAAAGCTGAGCGAAGGACCCACCTCCGTCACCCAGCTCACCCTCCCCTTTCCCATCAGCATGGCCGCCATTGTCCAGCACCTTCAGGTGCTCGAACAAAGCGGCCTCGTCCGCACAGAAAAAACCGGCCGCGTCCGCACCTGCCGCATCGAACCCCGCGGCTTCACTCTCCTCGAACAATGGGTTCGCGATCGTCGCACCCTCTGGGAGAAACGCTTCGACGAACTCGCCAACATCCTCAACGAAGAAGACGCAGAGTGAACCCTCCCTACTTCAGGCTCTTCACAAACGCCGCCAGCCCCTTGGCCTGCTCCGGCGTCAGCCCGGCTATCGGCTTCACATGCGGAGCTTTCGTTCCCCCGCCATCGGTCAACAGCGTCGCGATCTCCGCCTCCGTCTTCGTCGTCCCCGCCAGCTTCGCTCCCAGGTGTGGCTTGCCCTGCCCCTGGTCGCCATGGCACACCGAACACTTCGTCTTGTAAAGCGCCGCTGCGTCCTGCCCAAACAAAGGCGCTGAAACAAAAGTCAAAACTCCAACCATCAAAACAACCGTCAATTTCGTCTTCATTGCATCCTCTTTCTCAAAACCATCAATCACTGCCCGGCTCCGCGGCCGGCTTCAGCGAAGGAGAAGGCTTCTCAACCCGATCCGCACCACTCCCACCCGCCGCGCCCGGACCACTCGTACCGCTCGGCGCCGCCACGCCCGGCTCCACGCTCGCCAGCGTGGCCGCGTCCAACCCATGCTCCTCGCGATAGTGTTCCACCGGCATCTTCCCGTCGCGCCACGCCCAGTTCATCGGGTACACATCCGGATCGAAAATGACCTGGTAGAAATGCCAGACAACGATCGCCAGCGTCGCCAGAATCGCCTCATAAAAATGCACCGCCGTTGCCCCATCCAGCCATGCCCGATGCAGCAGATTCCCCACCAGCACCTTGGCCCACAGCATGATCCCCGTCACCGCCATCAGCACCGTGCCCCACACCAGCGCCCAGTACTCCGCTTTCTCCGCATAATTGAATCGCCCAAACTCCGGCCGCTTTCCGCCCCAGCCCAGCCAGTACCGCATCGCGCTCAGCGCGTCCCACACGTCCTTCGGCCCCGGCACCAGGTCCCACACCAGCCGCCGCCCGTCCTTGCTCAGTAGCGCGTAGAACACGTGGTAAACTCCCGCCGCGATCAACGCCACCCCCGCCACCCGGTGCACCACGCTGCGCAGCCTCTCCCCCATTCCCAGCATCTCCGCAAACCACGACTCCGGAAACTTCAGCGCAAACCCCGTCACCACCAGCACCACAAAGCTCACCAGCAGCACTCCATGCTGCCAGCGCTGGTTCGTCGTCATCCGCACCACCACCGGCCCCCGCGCCTTGCGCATGGCCAGCGCCTTGCCCCGCCACAGAATTGCGTTATGCAGCAGCATCCCGCCAATCACCAGCACGATCAGCGCCACATAAATCCGCGTCACCCACAGCACCGCCAGCGATCCCCCGTCGCCTGAACCACCGCCCCTGCGGAACAGCCCGCCGCTGGCAAGAAACTTCCCGTTCCCCGCCCCGCCGCCATCCACGTGCACCTTGCTCAGCGTGAACTTCCTCGTCACCCCCTGGTGGCACTTCCCACACGTCGCATCCAGATTCGCCGCATTGATCGTCGACCTCGGGTCCGAAGACGGCAGAATATTGTGCACCCCGTGGCAACTCGCGCAATTGGCCACCACCATCGATCCGCCGCTTGACGCCAGCCCGTGGTAGCTATCGAGATAGGTTGAAACCCGGTTCCCCGCCACCCCCAGCTCCCGCGACAGCCGTACTCCCTCATGACACCGCGCACACGTCGTCCGCGCCACATTCTGCTCCGCCACTGAAGAAGTCGGATCCAGGTGATTCTTGATGGAGTGAATCCCGTGGCAGTCCGTGCACACCGGCGCCAGCCCGTTCCCCCTGGCCGCCGCCTGCCCGTGAATGCTCTGCGTGTAAGCCGCTGCCACCGTCCCGTGGCACTTCCCGCAAGTCGCAGGCACATTGAACTTCGAAATCGGCGACCCCGGATCGTTGGCCGGCAGCGTCTCGTGCGCCCCATGGCAATCCGTGCACACCGCCGCCGTCTTCGACCCCTTGGCAATAGCCTTCCCGTGCACGCTCTCCTGGTACGAAACAAAGGCCTGCGAACTCGCCCCGCTCGCTTCCATCAAAAACTTCTGCCCATGGCATCGCCCGCACGTCGCCGGAATATTCGCATGCGCGACCGGCGAAGCCGCATCGCTGCCCGCCAGGATCGTGTGCACCCCGCCGTGGCAGTCTTCGCACTGGGCCGCCGGCGTCCCATCCGCCTTGCGCGCCTTGGCATGAAAGCTGTGTTTGTATGCCTGGTCCTCGTCCGCGTGGCACTGTACGCACGCCACCTTCTTCGGCGTCGTCTCATGCGGCTCCGCCTTCACATCCGTGTGGCAATCCACACAAGCGAAAACCCCGCCATGCACCGAGTGCTTGAACTTTTCCGCATCCACCTGCAAACTGATCGTCTTGCCGTTGAAATCCTTGGTCAGCGCCGCATCCGCATGACACGCCAGGCAATCGTCATTCTTCGGCTTCCGCGCCGCCCACCCAGTACTCAACATCAGGGAGAACAAC
>CAILBQ010000132.1 GCA_903832475.1 uncultured Acidobacteriota bacterium
CGAACATCTGCGCCGCGGCGACGACTGGACCAATCTCTTTCAGAAGCTCTGTCTCGTCCTCTTTCCGCTGAACCCCGCGCTGATCTGGGTAGAGCGTCAACTCTGTATCGAACGCGAAATGGCATGCGACGAAGGCGTAATTGCAGCTACCCGCGCTCCTCGCGCCTACGCTACCTGCCTTGCCCGGCTGGCCGAACGTGGCCTCGAGCATCGTTCCGAAGCGCTGGCTCTTGGCGCTTGGCAGCGCCGCCCTGAGCTGGCTCGCCGCATCCACAGCATTCTGCGCAGCAAGCCATCCTTCAAGCCCAACAGCACTAGAGGAGTAGTTGCCGCTGTCGCCTGCTGCCTGGTGCTCGGCGCCATCGAGCTTTCCCGTGCGCCGCAGTTGGTCGTCTTTGTTCCACCTGAAGCGAACCAGCTGGCCGTTGCGACCGCCGTCGAATCGATGAATCTACTAGGCACGGAGTCTACCCTTGGCAAATACCAGCCGGCACGCCTCGTGACTGCCGGATTGCGCCGACCAGTCCAGCCCCATCTCACTGAGCTTCGCGCCATCATGCCCGTGCACACGGAATCTCCCATCGGCGAAGCCGCGCCGCAAATCAACGCCGCACCGCGTCGTCGAACGCCCCCTCATTCACCTTCGGAAATCGACGCGTCGGCGAGGATTTCCACCACCCAACCGCTCTCGAGCCTCGAGCAAACAGCCTCCAACCAGCCCCAGGAACAGTGGATCGTTCTCACCACTTGGCAGGAGCAGCCTGTTCCCACGGAATCCAGCGAAAGCCCGCAGGATGACCAACAACCCACACCCGCTTCGCAGACCATCGTCACCCAGCTTGTTTTCCACGTAGTCGCGCACGCACCGTCCGACGCGAAACCGAACACTGCTGCGCGCCCCTTTCCCCGGCACGCGGATCTGATTTCCTTGCCGCCTCGCGCAGGCTGGCTCATTTTCCAACTTTAGCCCCAAATCAACGCATCAGCGAGGAAACAACATGTCAGCATCAACTAATTCATTAGTAGCCAAAGCCCGGAAGTTTGCCATACCCGCCACGCTCGCCGGCGGCCTGGTTCTGGGCACAACCTTTTTCCTTGGACACAACCAGGTGCATGCCGCCAGCGCCTCCGGCCCTATCGATGAGCAGAATGTGTCGTCTCTGACCTCGCTCGACAACGCCGTCGAAGCCGTAGCCTCGCGCGTCACGCCTGCGGTCGTAAACGTCTCGGTAACCTCCCGCGGCTCCGCTGAGCAGGAACAGGGCGGTGGAGGGGACGACAGCACGCAGAACTTCTTCGGCTCCCTGCCTCCCGGCCTGCAGCAGTTCTTCGGTAATCCCGGCCAGGGCGGTATGCACGGCCAGCGTATGCAGCCCCCGACGCAGATCGAGCACGGCATCGGCAGCGGCATCATCGTCTCCCCCGACGGCTACATCGTCACCAACAACCACGTCATTGACGGCGCAATGGAAATCCGCGTCACGCTGAATGATCGTCGCGTTCTCAAGGCCAAGCTGGTCGGCGCCGACAAGCTCACCGACCTCGCCGTCATCAAAGTTAACGCGACCAACCTTCCCAGCATTCCCTGGGGAGATTCCAGCAAGCTGCACCCCGGCCAGACGGTGCTCGCCTTCGGCAGCCCCTTCGGCTACTTCCAGTTCTCCGTGACCCGCGGCATCGTCAGCGCGCTCAACCGTCCCAATCCTTACACCGATGATCCGCGCAAGCCCGGCGCCTTCATCCAGACAGATGCAGCCATCAATCCCGGCAACTCCGGCGGCCCGCTTGTTGACGCCCGCGGTGAAGTCATTGGCATCAACACCTTCATCATTTCCGGTAGCGGTTCGTTTGCGGGCGCAGGTTTCGCCATTCCATCGCAGAT
The DNA here is from genome assembly GCA_903832475.1 of uncultured Acidobacteriota bacterium. GTDB lineage: Bacteria > Acidobacteriota > Terriglobia > Terriglobales > Acidobacteriaceae > Acidicapsa. Next base: position 1,883 of record CAILBQ010000132.1, read on the forward strand.
AGCCAAGGCGACCACCGACGAAATCATTAAGAACGGCGTGGTCCATCATGGCTACCTGGGCATCAGCATGAACGACGTAACCCCCGAAAACTCCTCCTTCTTCAATCTCCCTGACGCCAGCGGTGCCATCGTTAGCCAGGTCACACCGGACTCGCCTGCCAGCCAAGCCGGCCTGAAGAGCGGCGACGTCCTTCGCGAGCTCAATGGAAACAAGATCCTCAATGGCAGCGCTTTGCAAGTCGCAGTCAGCCAGGTTTCTCCCGGTACCACGATCTCCCTCGGCGTTCTGCGTAACGGCAAAAGCGAAACCCTGAAGGTCAAGGTCGGCGAGTTCCACTCCAAGACCGAAGTCGCCGACAGCAACGATCCATCCAACCGTCAGGGCGGCAAGCTGGGTCTCGCTGTTGATGACCTGACGCCGCAAGTTCGGCAGGAACTCAACGTGCCCGCCCAGGTCAACGGCGCCGCCATCGAAAGCGTAAGGCCTGGCAGTTCGGCGGAAGACGCGGGCCTGGCCCCCGGCGACATCATTCTCGAAGTCGACCGCCACCCCGTGCAAAGCGCCGAGAAGTTCGTCAGCGAAGTCCATGCCGTCCCCGCGGGCAAAGACATCCTCCTGCTTGTCTGGTCCAAGGGCAGCGCCACTTACCGCGTCGTCCACACCGATCAATCACCGCAGAGCGGCATGTAATTACTATCGAAACAACCCAAGGCCGCTTGCCCTTCACCGGGCACAGCGGCCTTACTTTCTCCCGGGGCGAAATCAGTGCCGGGTTCTCCAATTAAAGTGACGACCCAAAATTCCCTTCACGATCAAATGATCCGTGGACCCGGTGACGCCCAACCCAATCCCCAGATTGATCTCCCACTCTGGAGAAACGTTCAGATCTGTCGCCGCAAAAAACTGCTGCTCCTGCTTCCCTACCGTGTCAAAACTGATCAAGTTTCCGTAAGCGCCGTAATACTCCAGTCCGGCATTCACCTTCTTCGAAAAATCGTACCCCGCCTTCACCGCCGGTGAAAACGTCACGCCCTGCGGAACACTGGGACCATGGAAGGATCGCTCCAATGCCGGGTTGGCTGCCAGGTACCACCGACCCACCTGCCTGTCCACGATGGGCCGCAGCTCAAACGACCAGGTATCCGGCGAATAGCGCGCCCGCTGATAACCAAACTCGGTCGAAAGGCTCAGTCCCACCGGCAAATGCCAGCTATCCGGGGCACGCACCCGAGGACGTACATGGTCGCCGACCCATTGCCATCCCTCGCCTGGATTGATCGACGTAAACACATAAAAACCTACTTCCGCCCACTTGTTGATGCCATGGGTAATCTCAAGTGTCTCGTGTTCCGCATGATTCGTCGGAACCGTGCCCTCCGACGTATAAATCGAATTCGGCAGGGCGTGCGATCCCTTCACCGTGAAGTTGCTATGCAACTCCACCATGGTTGTGGCAGGCGCCACCGTCTCCGCACCGTAAACCTGGATCTCATAGTTGTCCTGCGCCTTGCACAAGCCCGTTGCTGCCCAAACCAGCACGACGAAGACTGATGCCTTCGTGCACGGAAAGAGTGTCCGGCTCTTGCGCCAACGTCTTAGAAAACCTTCGGTACTCCTCAGAAAACACCTCCCATGTTTGCTGCCGCGCGGCAGGAAAGGGCCAGAAAAGATTCGCATGACAAAGAGTGTCCGATTGTCAGCCTGGGGGTGCGAAAACTCAACTCGTTTGAGTTTGAGGGAAAGAAGCCCATTGCCAGGATTAGCTGATCATCAGACGTTTTACACGTTCACATGGTCGCAGACATGACAGGCAATTCATCTAGCGTGACTCTCGTCACCGCCAGTCGTATCATCCTGGCTCTAGACTATGACACGTCAGGGTCCGGTAACTTCCCCGCATCGACAGCGAACCGCCGAAACGGGCAGCCACCCGGCTGGAGGGTTTTCGTCATGTCTGTCATGAACATATCTGATCTCGATGCTCTCACTGCCAGGGTCAAGATCGCCCAGCAGCTGTTCGCCACGTTCTCCCAGGAAAAAGTCAACCTCATCTTCCGTAGCGCTGCGCTGGCCGCAAGCAATGCCCGTATACGCCTGGCGCAAATGGCCTTCGAAGAAACCGGCATGGGCGTCGTTGAAGACAAGGTCATCAAGAACCACTTCGCCAGCGAATACATCTACAACGCCTACAAAGACACCCTCACTTGCGGCGTCCTCGAGTCCGACGAAGCCGCCGGCACCATCACGCTCGCTGAGCCGGTCGGCGTTATCTGCGGTATCATCCCCGTGACCAATCCGACATCCACTGCCATCTTTAAAGCGCTCATCAGCCTTAAAACGCGCAACGGGATCGTCTTCAGTCCGCATCCCCGCGCCAGCAAGTGCACCTGCGAAGCCGCCCGTATCGTCCTTGCGGCAGCCGTCGAAGCCGGGGCTCCAGAAGACATCATCGGCTGGATCGACGCTCCCACCATCCAGCTTTCTCAGGCTCTCATGCACCACAAAGATATTGACATGATCCTGGCCACCGGTGGCTCCGGTATGGTCCGCGCCGCCTATTCTTCCGGCAAGCCGGCCATCGGCGTTGGAGCGGGCAACACTCCCGTCGTGGTCGATGAAACCGCCGACATCAAGCGCACCGTGGCCTCCATACTGCTCTCCAAGACCTTTGACAACGGCATGATCTGCGCATCCGAGCAAGCCGTCATCGTGGTCGACGCCGCATACGACACGCTGCGCGAACGCTTTGTCGACCACGGCGGTTACTTCCTTGCACCAACCGAACTGGACGCGCTGCGCACCACCATGTTCCACGACGGCGCGCTCAACACCAGGATCGTCGGCCAAAGCGCCGTCAAGATCGCCGCTCTCGCCGGCGTCACTGTCCCCGCCGACACAAAAGTCCTCCTCGGCGAAGTGAGCAGCACTGACACCACAGAAGCCTTCGCTCACGAAAAACTCTCTCCCGTCCTCGGCTTCTACCGCGCGCAGAACTTAGAACACGCCCTCGAACTCGCTTCTGATCTCGTAGCCCTCGGCGGCTTCGGCCACACCTCCGTTCTCTATACCGATCAAGACCTGAACCGTGACCGCGTCGCCCGGTTCGGAGCACGCATGAAAACCGCGCGAATCCTCGTCAATACGCCCTCCTCGCACGGCGGCATTGGCGATCTCTACAACTTCAGCCTTGCCCCTTCCCTCACCCTCGGCTGCGGATCGTGGGGCGGCAATTCCATCTCTGAAAACATCGGCCCCAAGCACCTCATCAATCGCAAAATCGTCGCCAAGCGAGCCGAAAACATGCTCTGGCACAAGGTTCCGCGCTCGGTGTATTTCCGCCGCGGCTGCGTTGTCGAAGCCCTCAAAGAACTCGAAGGTCTCAAACGCGCACTGCTGGTCACCGACTCCTACCTCTTTCGCAATGGCCACGCCGACTCCACCATCGACCTGCTCAAGCTCTATGGCCTGGAAGTCGAAGTCTTCTGCCAGGTTGAGGCCGATCCCACCCTCGCCCAGGTTCGTAAGGGCGTTGAAGTCGCAATCGCCTTCCAGCCCGATGTCATCGTTGCCTTCGGCGGCGGCTCTCCCATGGACGCAGCCAAAATCCTCTGGGTCATGTACGAACATCCCGAGGTCCAATTTGAAGACCTCGCCATGCGCTTCATGGACATCCGCAAGCGCATCTATCGCTTCCCCAAGATGGGGATCAAGGCTCAATTCGTGGCTATCCCCACCACGTCAGGCACGGGCAGCGAAGTCACTCCCTTTGCCGTCGTCACCGATGAAGCCACCGGCTACAAATACCCCATCGCCGATTACGAATTGATGCCCAACATGGCCATCATCGACGCCAACTTCGTGATGAACCTGCCCAAGTCCATCACCGCCGCTGGCGGTCTCGACGCCATTACCCACTCCATCGAAGCCTATGTCTCCATCCTCGCCAGCGAATTCACCGATGGACAGGCGCTGCAGGCCTTGCGCCTTCTCAACAAGCATCTACCCGCCGCTTACGAAGAGGGCGCTGCCAATCCGCATGCCCGCGAACGCGTCCACAGCGCCGCCACCATCGCCGGCATCGCCTTTGCCAACGCCTTCCTCGGCGTCTGCCATTCGCTCGCCCACAAACTCGGCGCCGCCTTCCACCTGCCTCATGGCATCGCCAACGCACTGCTGCTCTCGAATGTGATTCGCTACAACGCCAACGACAATCCCACCAAGCTCGCGGCCTTCTCGCAATATGACCGTCCCAAAGCCAAGTGCCGCTACGCTGAAATCGCTGCGCACCTCGGACTGGCCGGCGATACAAGTAACGAGAAAGTAGAAAGCCTGGTCGCCTGGTTCGACGCACTCAAACATCAGCTCGGCGTCCCATCCTCCATCCGCGAAATGGGCATCAGCGAAGTCGACTTCCTCGCCAAAATCGACACCATCGCCCTCGACGCCTTCGACGATCAATGCACCGGCGCCAACCCCCGCTATCCGCTCATCGACGAATTGAAGGCCATCCTGCTCGACAGCTACTATGGCCATCCCTTCGTCGAACTCTATGCCAGAGAGCACGCCATCGAACATGATCCCGCACTTTCCCTCAGCTAACCCAAAAGCCGGGCTGCCTTTGCGCGCGCAACCCGGCTCTCTTCTCTAACAGATCCCTACATGACTGAACCCGCAACAGCCGCTCGTTCCTTGAACGCAGCCGTCCGCGCTCGCAACCACTCGAGCCACGCTTCCATACCCCCGGGCGCCGTTGCCGAAGCTCGCACAATCTCAATCTCCGGATGAATCCGCCGAGCATTAGCTTCCGCCACATCCGCATCAAACGGCACATACGGCAGCAGGTCGATCTTGGTGAGCACAAACAGATCCGACTTGAAAAAGATCGAAGGATACTTCAGCGGCTTGTCTTCTCCCTCGGTCACGCTCAGCAGGACGATCTTCGAAGCCTCGCCAAGGTCATAACTCGAAGGGCAAACCAGATTCCCGACGTTTTCGACGAACAGTAGATCGATCTCATCCAGATCCCAGACGGCCAGGTGTTTTTCGATCATCCGCCCATCCAGATGGCAAGTCCCCCCAGTCGTAATCTGCTGCACCGGAAAGCCGAAGCGAGCCAGGCGACGCGCATCGTTGTCTGTCTGAAGATCACCCGTCAGTACGGCAACCCGCGTCGAGGGATCCAGGCTGGCCAACGTGCGCTCCAGCAGCGCCGTCTTCCCCGATCCCGGCGAGCTGATCAAATTCAGGCACAGCGTCCCGCTGTTTCGATAGCGCTCACGAAGCTCTTCCGCGATGCGCTGATTCTCATTCAGTACTTTGGACTTGAGTGGAAGACGCTCCATCGGTTTCTACCTCCAGGTAATCGAAATCCAGTTCATCGCCGCCAGTGCTGATCGTGTTTCCATCGCCGCATCGCGGACAAAGCGTGTTGTATTCCACAGATTCGAAGTCGCCCAGGCAAGCGAGACATCGCCGCGTGGGCGGACAGCTCTTCGCGTCCAGGGTAAGCGAATCCCAATCCGTTCCACGCACCACGGACTCAAAACAAAAGCTCAACGAATCGATATCGACCGCCGCCAGCACTCCGATTCTCAAGCCCACGCGCAAAGGTTTCGCGCCCGGATAACGCAGCAACTCGGCTCTTACAGCATCGAGAATGGATTCGGCGATGGAAAGCTCGTGCAAACAGGCTCCATGATCGATTGAACACTGGTGCATCCAGAATACGGCCATATTCCCGTTCGCTGCCCGCATGCCTTGTGATTTCAATCACCTCAGGGTTTCCAGGAAAGCCGCCAGCCTCTTCAGAAATCGATTTGCTGCTTCCCCATGCAGGAATGTCTCGCCAAGTGGAACAAAACGGGTGTACCGTTGCCTCTCACGAGCTTCGCGCCTTTCCCAGTGATTCCCATCACCGACCATCGTATGGTCCGACCGTTACAAAGGAGTGGGCGAAACAAGCCCACATGCAAGCATTTCGAACGTGCGGGCGAGTCTGCCAGCAAGGCTTTTGAGCGCATTCATTGCCTCCCAGCCGCGCATGGCTCGTGACGCAGCACCGGCAGGAGGATTCATGCCAGCTTACCCAATGCCAGCCTTACCTTCCGACGACAAGCGCTGGAAGATCGTCAATGGCACCATGCGCAGACACGGCTACACGCGCAGCGCCCTCATTGAAACGCTGCACACCGTCCAGTCATCCTTCGGCTTTCTAGACGACGACGCGATCCGCTTCGTCTCCAAATCTCTGCACGTGCCGCTGAGCCAGGCCTACGGCGTTGTCACTTTTTACAACCACTTCAGCCTCAAACCCGCCGGCAAGCACACCTGCACCATCTGTACCGGCACCGCCTGCTACATCAAGGGCGCTGACAAGCTTCTCGCCACCGCCACAAAAATGCTCAAGATCAAATCGGGCGAGACCACCCCGGATGGCAACATCTCTCTCATGACCGCCCGCTGCGTCGGAGCCTGCGGACGCGCCCCCGTCATCCTCGAAGACGGCGAACTTGTAGGTCTCGTCGAAACCGCCACCATGGTCGACCAGTTGGAAAGGTGGGCATTGCATGACTAGCGAAGAACTGCTGCAGATCGCCGAAAGCGTCAATGCCGAGCATGAGAAGTTCGACTACGAAGTCAATGTATGCATGGGCACCGGCTGCATGTCGCAGCATAGCGCCAAGCTGCGCGAGGCGCTCACCAAAGAAGCAGCCGCCTCCGGCAAGCGTTGTCACGTTCGCCAGACCGGCTGTATGGGCCTCTGCGCAGCGGGGCCGCTCGTCCTCGTCGAGCCCACCGAAACGCTCTACGGCAGCGTCCACGAAAGCGATGCGCCGGAATTGATCCTCAGCCTGGGCGAGCCGCCCGTCGAACGCTTGCGTGCTCATCTCGAAGATTACTTCCACGGCCAGCAACACATCGTCCTCGAAAACTCCGGGCACATCGATCCTGAAAAAATCGACGAATACATCGGCCGCGATGGTTACGCTGCATTGGTCAAAGCACTTACAGAGATGACCCCGCAAGCGGTCATCGAGCAAATCTCGAAAAGCGGCCTCCGCGGTCGTGGCGGCGGCGGCTACCCGACAGGCCTCAAATGGGGCACCGTAGCCAAGGCCTTCGGCGCGCAAAAGTACGTCATCTGCAACGGCGACGAAGGAGACCCCGGCGCCTTCATGGATCGCAGCGTACTCGAGAGCGACCCACAGCGCGTCATCGAAGGCATGGCGATTGCCGCCTACGCCGTCGGCGCCAGCAAAGGCTACGTCTACGTGCGCGCCGAGTATCCGCTCGCTGTCAACCGCCTAACGGTATCGCTTCGTGAGGCACGCCGACGCGGCATGCTCGGCAACAACATTTGTGGCACCCAGTTTGCTTTCGACATCGAGATTCGCCTCGGCGCCGGCGCCTTTGTCTGCGGCGAAGAAACAGCCCTTATCGCCTCCATCGAGGGTCTTCGCGGCCAGCCTCGTCCTCGTCCCCCCTATCCCGCGGTCTCCGGACTGTGGGGCGCGCCAACCCTGATCAACAACGTCGAAACCTTCGCCAACATCGCGCCGATTCTACGCAAAGGCGCGGAATGGTACGCCGGCATCGGCACCGAAAAAAGCAAGGGCACAAAGGTCTTTGCCCTTACTGGCAAGATCACCAATACCGGCCTCGTCGAAATCCCCATGGGCATGACCCTGCGTGAAATGATCTTCGGCATCGGCGGCGGCGTTCCCGACGGACGCAAGTTCAAAGCCGTACAGACCGGCGGTCCCTCCGGCGGCTGTATCCCCGAAGAGCATCTCGATCTCGCCGTCAGCTACGAAGCACTCATCAGCGTCGGATCCATGATGGGCTCCGGCGGCATGATCGTCATGGACGACACCTCCTGCATGGTCAACGTAGCTCGCTTCTTCATGGAGTTCTGCATGACCGAGTCCTGCGGCAAGTGCATTCCATGCCGCGTCGGTACCGCACAGATGTTCGACCTGCTCACCAAGATCTGCGACGGCAAAGCTTCCTACGCCGATCTCGATCTGCTCATCGATCTCTGCGACGTGGTCAAGAACACCAGCCTTTGCGGCCTGGGTATGACCGCGCCCAACCCGGTGCTCAGCACCCTGCGCTACTTCAAGCATGAATACATCGAGCACATCGAAAACAAGCGCTGTCCAGCCGGTGTCTGTGCCTGCGGAAGCGGTGTCGCAACCGAAGTTGAGGTGACTGCATGATCGCTGCCGTAGATGTCAAAACACTGGTCATTGACGGAATCAACGTCAGCGCCCGCGCCGACCAGACCGTACTTGAGGTCGCGCGTGAAAACAACATCAATATCCCCACCCTCTGCCATCTCGACGGCCTTACTGACGTCGGGGCATGCCGCCTCTGCCTGGTCGAAACGAAAGGTTCGCCCAAGCTCAACCCGGCCTGTGTCCTCAAAGTGGAAGAAGGCATGGAGATCACCACCACCTCCGATCGCCTCAAGCATTATCGCCAAACCATCCTCGAAATGCTCTTCTCCGAACGCAACCACGTCTGCGCCGTTTGCGTCGCTAACGGCCACTGCGAACTGCAGTCCATGGCGCAGGATCAGGGCCTCACCCACGTCCGCCTTCCCTATATGAACCCCAAGCTGGTCGTCGACGCGTCGCATGAGCGATTCGTCTCCGACCCCAATCGCTGCATCCTTTGCCAGCGCTGCGTGCGAGTCTGCGCCGAGGTTGAAGGCGCTCACGTTTGGGACATCATGGGCCGCGGCATCGGCTCCCTGCTCATCGCCGATCTTCACCAGCCCTGGGGTGAATCAAGCTGCACCCGCTGCGGCAAATGCGTCCAGGTCTGCCCCACTGGCGCACTCACCGACAAGAGCAAGCTCGGTTCCGATCACCCAAAATATCCAGAGTTCCTGCCCAACCTGGAAGCCATGCGAGAGGGGAGATAACACCGTGAGCAAAATCAAAGTAGCAACGGTCTGGTTGGATGGCTGCTCGGGGTGCCACATGTCGTTCCTCGATATGGATGAACGCCTGCTTGAACTAGGCAGTCAGTTCGACCTCGTCTTCAGTCCGCTCGTCGACTTCAAAACCTATCCCGAATCCGTCGACGTGGCCTTGGTCGAGGGCGCCATCTCGAGCGTTGAAGATGAACACAAGATTCACCACATCCGGAAGCACACCAAGTTTCTCCTCGCCATGGGAGACTGCGCAGTGACGGGCAACGTGCCGGCCCTGCGCAACCCTTTCGGACCGCTGCCCGTCCTGCAGCGCGCCTACTACGAGAACGCATCCGCTCAGCCCCAGACACCGACGACTTTCGTGCCCGCATTGCTCGACAAGGTCCGTCCCATCCACGAGTTCGTCAAGGTAGACATGTACCTTCCCGGCTGCCCACCATCAGCGGATACGTTCTACACGGTGTTGAGTGATTTGCTTGCCGGACGCACTCCAGATATCGCAAGCCTAACCCGTTTCGGAGCCTGACAGGAGGAAGCAAATGTCACAAACCATCACCATCGATCCAGTCACTCGCCTCGAAGGCCACGGCAAAATCACGCTCAAAACCAATGAGCAGGGAGAGGTCTCGGAAGCCTACTTCACCGTGACCCAGGTACGCGGCTTTGAAAAATTCAGTGAAGGCCGCCCCTATTACGAAATGCCCTCGTTGATGGCGCGCATCTGCGGCATCTGTCCCGTCAGTCATCTCATCGCGTCCGCGAAGGCTTGCGAAGCCATCATGTCCGTCGAGATTCCAACCACGGCCGCCAAACTTCGCAGCGCGCTCAACATGGCGCAGAGCATCCAGTCCCACGCGCTCAGCTTTTTCTACCTCTCCTCACCCGACCTGCTGCTCGGCATGGATGCAGACCCCGTCGATCGAAACATCTTCGGCGTCGCGCAAAAAAATCCCGAGCTCGGCCGCGCCGGCGTCGGTCTCCGTCGTTTCGGCCAGCACATCATCGAGCTCCTCGGCCGCAAGCGCATCCATCCCGGATGGGTCGTCCCGGGCGGTGTTACTGAGCCGCTCTCTGCCGTCAAACGCGACGAAATCCTCGCCCTCCTCCCCGAGGCCTACGCCAACATCGAGCTAGCGCTGAAGTGGTACAAGGAAATCGCCGATCGTTTCGCCGAAGAAGCAGCCCACTTCGCCAACTTCCCCGGAGCCTTCCTCGGCATGGTCGGCGAAGACGATGGCCTGGAGTTCACCGACGGCAAGCTGCGCCTCATCGACGCCACCGGCGCCATCCTCGAAGACAAGCTCGACGCCGCGCACTTCGACGATGTGATAGGCGAGGCAGTTGAGCCCTTTTCCTATATGAAGTTCCCCTACTACAAGCCCCTTGGCTATCCCGATGGCGCATACCGCGTCGGTCCCCTGGCCAGGCTCAACATCGCATCGCATGCGGGTACGCCTCTCGCCGATACCGAGCTCAAAGAATTCAAGAAGCTCGCCAACGGCCCCGTCCTCGGCTCCTTCTACTTCCATCACGCGCGCCTCATCGATATCCTCTACGGCATCGAAAAGATCGAGCAGATCTTCTCCGACTCGACCATCCTCGACACGCATGTGCGCGCCACCGCGGGCGTCAATCGCCTGGAAGGCGCAGGCATCGCCGAGGCCCCGCGCGGCACCCTCATGCATCACTACAAAGTCAACGAAAACGGCCAGATCACCTGGGCCAACCTGGTCATTGCCACCGGCCAGAACAACAACGCCATGAATCGCGGCGTCCTCCAGGCCGCCCAGCAATACGTCAAAGGCGACAAGCTCGAACAGGGCATGCTGAATCGCGTCGAAGCGGTCATTCGCACCTTCGACCCATGCCTCAGCTGCTCCACCCACGCCTTCGGCCAGATGCCCTTGTCGATTTCCCTCGTCGCTCCTGACGGCACGCTGCTTCATGAGCTTCGTCGCGGCTGATGAACACTGTGCCTGGCTGCGAATCCAAACCTGCGGATCTGCCGCCGATCCGCAGGCTGGTGATCGCCTGTGGCAACACGCTCCGTGGTGACGACGGCGTTGCCTGGCATATCGCCGCTCAGCTCGACCAGGTTGCCGCGCAGACAGGTGACGAGATCGTCGTCACACAGCAGTTCCTCCCGGAGCACGCGGAACAAATCAGCCTCGCCGACGTTGTTGTCTTCATCGATTGCTCCGCCTTGACCACGGCAGGATGCATTTCTTCGTTATCCATCGACCCGGCGGAGCAACTCCCTCGCATTCTCACCCACCATCTCGATCCGGCCGCGCTTCTTCGCCTGGCTCTCGATCTCTACGGCCAAATACCCTTGCGAAGAACCTTGATCACGGTGGGCGGCGAGTCTTTCGCCATGACAGAGGAGTTGAGCGCTGCCGTACGCAACGCGATTCCCGCAGCCACTCTGGCTGTTCAAGCGGCCTTGTCTTAAACCTGCGCTTCCTCTCATCGAGAATTTTCTTCTTTCAAATAGAAAACGCCGCAATGAGGAAACCTCCCTCACAGCGGCGCGCACGCACGAAATGCCATTCCGAGGTGCTGAAAACCTATTGCAACGCAGGACGCCGCATGGTGTACGAGCTTAGCGTCTTGATGTAGTTTCCTCGCTCAAAGGGCGACGGATCCGGCACAGAACGCCGGCTCAGAGCGCCGCGCATCTGACGTATCGAAGCGTACTCGTGGTCCTCCATCCAGCGCTGCACCTCGCTGAGAACAGCCGCAATATGCTCGATTCCATGAAGGTGAATCGCCGAAGTCATCATGGTCACCGAAGCCCCCGCCATGATCCCTTTCAGCACGTCCTCTGCTGAATGCACGCCTCCCGTAATCGCCAGGTCTGCACTCACGTTGCCATAGAGAATGGCGGTCCAATGCAGGCGCAGCAGAAGCTCTTCGGGCCGGCTGAGATTTAACCGGGGCACCACGCTTAGCTCTTCGATGTCGAACTCCGGCTGGTAGAACCGGTTGAACAGCACCAACCCATTGACGCCCGCTTTGTCCAGTTGCGCCGCGACATTGGGAAGACTGGTGAATTGAGGAGACAGTTTCACCGCGATTGGTATCTTGACAGTCGCGCGCACCTGGCTCACCAGCTCAATCAGATTTTTTTCCAATTCGCTCCCAGGGATGCGCGGATCGGTAGCAAGCGAATATGTATTCAACTCCAGCGCATCTGCGCCGGCTGCTTCTACTTCCTGGGCAAACCTGACCCAGCCGCCCGCCGTAGCCCCGTTGATGCTCGCCAGAATCGGAATGGAAACGCTGCCCCGCACCCGCATCAAGTGGCTCAGGTACGTGTCAATCCCAGCGCGATAGTCATCCATGTCGGGGAAGTAGCTGAGCGACTCTGGAAACGAGTCAGTCCCTCGCGACAAGTCATGGTCCAGCGCGCTGCTCTCCAAGCTGAGCTGCTCTTCAAAAATGGAGGACAGCACCACCGCTGAAGCGCCGCAGTCTTCCATCAGCCGGACGTTATGAATCGACTCCGACAACGGCGAGGACGAAACCATCAAAGGGCCCTTGAGTTTCAGCCCTAAATAATCAGTAGACAGGTCAATCACTGGTCTTCCCTTCCCTTTCCGACAGCAACGACTTCCGCTTCTTTTTCGGGCGGAGCAATGTGCGGAGTCTCGCCGCGCCCCGGCATGGCCGCTCGCGCGGAGTAAACTCTCCATTGCCGCTCGACATCATCCTGCGCCTCATGCAACAGCACCTTGGCGACATCCGGATGACTTCGCGCCAGCATGGTATAGCGCGCCTCACGGTAGGCATACTCCTTCAGCGGAATGCTCGGCGCCTTGGAATCCAGCTGGAATGGATTCTTTCCTGACTCGCGAAGCGCAGGGTTGTAACGCATCAACGGCCAGTAACCCGATTGCACCGCCGCTTTCTGCTGATCCAATCCATGAATCAGGTCGTAGCCGTGAGCGATGCAGTGACTGTAGGCAAGGATGATCGAAGGGCCGTTATGCGCCTCCGCTTCCTGGAAGGCTTTTACTGTCTGCGTATCGCTGCCGCCCAATGCCACGCGCGCCACATAGACTGAGCCATAGCTGACAGCTTCCATGGCCAGGTCTTTCTTGCTGTTCGGCTTGCCGCCAGCAGCGAACTTCGCCACCGCGCCTCGCGGTGTTGACTTCGACATCTGGCCGCCGGTGTTCGAATAAACCTCGGTATCCAGCACCAGCACATTGATGTTCTGTCCCGACGCGAGAACGTGATCCAGGCCGCCAAAACCGATATCGTAAGCCCATCCATCGCCGCCCACGATCCAAACGCTCTTGCGCACCAGAGAATCCGCAATCGCAGCCAGCCCAAGAATGTCAGACGCCGCGACTCCGGCACTTGCGGCTTCGAGCACGATCTTGATCTTCGCCACCCTATCGCGCTGTTGTTCAATGCCGGCTTCCGTCGACTGATCTGCACTCAGCGTGTCAGCCACGAGCTCTTCTCCCAGGATCGGGCTAAGCCTCTTCAACAGCTCTTCGGCATGCTGTTTCTGCTGATCCACGGCAAGCCGCATACCCAGGCCAAATTCCGCGTTGTCTTCAAATAGTGAATTCGACCATGTGGGGCCTCGCCCTTGCTTGTTGATCGTATAAGGCGTGGTCGGCAGGTTCCCTCCATAAATCGAGGAACACCCGGTAGCATTCGCAATGTAAAGCCGGTCGCCAAACAACTGCGTCAAGAGCTTGATATACGGCGTCTCTCCGCAGCCGGCACATGCACCCGAGAACTCGAACAACGGATCAAGCAGCTGAATGTCTTTCACCTGGTTCGCATTCACCCGGCTCCGGTCGACACTGGGCAGCGATTCAAAGAACGCCCAATTCTTGTTCTCTTCACTCCTCAGCGGCGCCTGAAGTTCCATGTTGAGAGCTTTATGTTTGGCTTCGCTCTTGCTCTTCACCGGACACACTTCAACGCAGAGTTGGCAGCCGGTGCAGTCTTCAGGAGAAACCTGCAACGCGTAAAGATCCTGCTCCATCCCGCGCCACTTCGGTTTGGCTGTCTTGAACGTGGCTGGAGCACCCGATACAAGCGCGGTATCGAACACCTTCGCGCGAATCACCGCATGCGGACACACCATCACGCACTTGCCGCATTGAATGCAAATCGCCTCATCCCACACCGGAATGTGCTGCGCGATGTTTCGCTTTTCCCACTGGGCCGTGCCCGTGGGGAACGTCCCGCCAGCCGCCAGCGCGCTCACCGGCAAGCTATCTCCGAAGCCCGCCGCAATCGTGCCCAGCACATCGCGCACGAATGGCGGCGCACCTGCGGGGATTGCCGGGAGAATATCGAACGTCGCCGAAACCGTGCCCGGCACGTCGACCTTGTACAGATGCGCAAGTGCGGCGTCGACGGCATCGAAATTCTGCTGCACCACAGCATCACCACGCTTGCCGTAGGTCTTCTTGATCGCCTTCTTGATCTGCTGAATCGCTTCTTCCCTCGGCAGAACTCCGCTGATGGCAAAGAAGCAGGTCTGCATGATGGTGTTGATGCGATTCCCCATGCCCGCGGTCTGCGCCACAGTGTAGCCATCGATCACATAAAACTGCAGCTTCCGGTCGATGATGGTCGCCTGGGTCTTGCGCGGCAGATGCGCCCAGATTTCGTCAGCCCCAAAGGGCGAATTCAGCAGGAACACCGCACCCGGTGCAGCCGCGGTCAACACATCCATCCGCTCCAGGAAGGAGAACTGGTGACACGCGATAAAATTTGCCTTCGTAATCAAATAGGTCGAAGTGATGGGCTGCGGACCAAAGCGCAGATGCGAA
>CAILBQ010000133.1 GCA_903832475.1 uncultured Acidobacteriota bacterium
GAGCGAGCGAATGACAGCGTGCCGGAACAAGACCCTGGAGAGGCGAGAAATTCGAGCGGCCATCGCCACGGTTCCCTCCCCGCCATCGCCGAAGAAGCCGTCGTCGCCGCCAACGAAGCCATCCACTCCCGCGCTCAGCGTAACCTGCGCTTGAGCGGCATGGGTACCACCCTGGTCGGCCTGCTCACGGCCCTGCCAGACAGCGAGGGGGAAGACGAGCCCCGCGTGTGGATCCTCAATATCGGCGACAGCCGCTGCTACCGGCTTCGCAATCGCCGCATCGAGCTCTGCACCCAGGACCACTCTCTGGTTGAAGAGCAGATCCGACTTGGCCGCATGACTCGCTCGGAAGCCCTCCGCTCGCCGCTGCGCAACGTTATTACACGCGCCGTCGGCACCCAGGGCAGCGTTACCGCCGACCTCATCGAAGCCGAAGTCGAACCCGGCGACCTTTTCCTACTCTGCTCCGACGGCCTCACCCGAGAGCTGAGCGACGAAAAAATCGAAGCTCTCTTAAATGCCCCGACGACCGGTCCAGCACCGCTCGAAGAAGTCTGTGCGCGGCTGGTCCAGGCCGCCAATAAGGCCGGCGGCCACGACAACATCACTTGCCTCCTTGTCCGCGTCGACTAACACTGGCTGCACGAGTCCCATCAAAGGCACCCCGAGGCTTTGAACGCGGGTTTCGGAAAGCAGAGCTCGTACATGGCAAGGTTCCTGGGTTGTTTTCAGACTTTCTTGACGATTCTTCTGGTACTCCTCGCGACTCGAGCCGAAGCCAGAACGAAAGTCGTCACTGACCATCAGCTAAATTCCGCGATTACACGAGTTTTAAACGCCAAGAACGGCGTATCCAGACTCGTTAGAGCAGAACATCTTTTGGACTTGACGGTCCATCACGATTGCACCGCGATCACGGATGCTACGCTTCATTCACTCGTTTCCTTGTTAGACATCGATGACGACGGAGTGCAAATGTGGGTAGCTGCGGCGATCGGAGAATTCGGACCACGCGCACAGTTCGCGGCACCGAGGTTGATCGCGATTCTAGAGGTGAGCAACTGTAAGATGTGGGATCATTCATCCGCTGCAACCATCCCCAGTGCGTTAAAAAGCATTGGCATACCCGTTCCTCGCCGCAACTGCCAAGACCGCTAGCTGAATGAAGGCCCCGCCTGTCAACCGATACAATGCAGAGTTGCGGTCGAGGGAGAGTCCATGCCAGAAAATACCATCCAAACAATTGGCGTCATTGGCGCCGGCACCATGGGCTCCGGTATTGCCCACGTCTTCGCCCGCTCCGGCTTCTCGGTCATCCTCTGCGACATTCAGCAGGACTTTCTGCTGAAAGCGAAAGACCGCATCCGCACCAATCTGAACCGCGAAGCCGCCAAGGGCAAGCTGCCTCAGGATCAGGTCGACCAAGCCCTGGCCCGCATCACCACCACCACCGACCGCACGGCCCTTGCTCAGGCTGACTTTGCCCCCCAAATCGTGATTGAAGCCGCCAGCGAGCGCTTCGACCTCAAAGCCGAGCTCTTCCAGTCCCTTGACAAAATCCTTCCCGCAGAAGCCATCCTCGCCACCAACACCAGCTCTATCTCGATCACCAAACTCGCCGCCCAGACCCAGCGACCCGCCCAGGTCATCGGCATGCATTTCTTCAACCCAGTGCCGGTCATGGCCCTGGTCGAAATCATCCGCGGACTGCAGACCAATCAGGCGACCTACGACGCTGTGCACGCCCTGTCCAAACTGCTCGGGAAAACCCCCATCGAAGTCAACGATTCGCCCGGCTTCGTGTCGAATCGCGTTCTCATGCCGCTGATCAATGAAGCCGCCTTCACCGTCATGGAAGGCGTCGCCACCGCCGAGGCTGTCGATCAGGTCTTTCAGCTGGGCATGGCCCACCCCATGGGCCCGCTGACGCTGGCGGACTTCATCGGGCTGGATGTGTGCGTCGATATCCTGCGCATGCTTCACCAGGGGCTGGGCGATCCCAAGTATCGGCCATGCCCGCTGCTGGTCCGCATGGTAGACGCCGGGTGGCTGGGACGCAAATCTGGTCGCGGTTTTTACTCATACCCGTAAAATTGGCGCCTGCCCCGGAACGGCACGCGACCCGCCAACGTTACCCAAACCGATTCCCCTCCCAAACGATGGAACGCCGCCCCTCGTACTCCACATCGAACGGGTCTATTCTTGAAAGATGGTCCGCTTCACCGTCCTCGCTTCCGGCTCCAAGGGCAACAGCAGCATCGTGACTCACTGCCCCGACTCGACAGACCCGCGCGAGGGCAATGCCGACAACTGCACCCGCATCCTGGTCGATGCCGGTCTGAGTTGCCGCGAGCTGTTCCGCCGCATGCGGCTGGTGGGCGAAGATCCCGCGACCCTCGACGCCATCCTGATCACCCACGAGCACCAGGACCACATCAACGGCCTGGCCGTCACCGCCCGCAAACTGGGCATCCCGGTTTACTTCACGGAAGCGACGCATCGCGCCTGGGTGCGCCAGATGACGCCGCAGCGTCGCATCACCTACGCCGAGTGGGCCGCTCAATACCGCAAGCAGCGGGAAAAAGATGACGCCAGGGCGCAGTTTGAATCCAGGATTGCGGTTTCTCCCGATTTGTCGGGCCCGCACCCTGGCCCGGACCACGCTCCGCTGCCTGACCCGGATCCTGATCCGGCGCCCGAGCCAGACCCAGTCCCAGTCCCCGACCCCAACCCGGTCGGTATCCATGCTTCCAGCAGTGTCTCCTGCAGCCCTGACATCGACCCGGAAGCCAAGGCCGAGCTTGCCGCGGAAACCCGCGCCAACCCTGCCCGGCTCCCCGCGGACCTGCCGTACGTGCAGTATTTTCGGCCAGGTGAGCCTTTCCATATCGGCGACATCTCAGTCAGTCCCTTTACTATTCCTCACGACGCCGCTGACCCGGTTGGATTTGTCTTTACGGCGGAAGGAGTTCGCCTGGCCGTTGCCACCGACCTGGGCTACATGCCGCCCAACGTCCAGGCACAGTTGCGCCGCTGCGACCTGATCATGCTGGAGTCCAATCACGACCTCGAGATGCTGCGCGACGGGCCCTATCCCTGGTCGGTAAAACAGCGCGTACTGTCCCGCGTTGGCCATCTTTCCAATGCCGCCACGGCCCACTTCCTCGAAGATACCTACGATGGCGCGGCCACCTACCTGATCCTCGCTCACCTTTCTGAAAGCAATAACCATCCCGAACTGGCGCGCATCGCTGCTGAACACGCACTCGTGTCCAAGCCAAGCCTGCTGGCCAATCGTCTCTACCTAGCCGCACAGCACGAGCCGCTGGCTCCAGTGCATTTTTGATCCGTCGAATTGCGCAGTCCAACGTTTCTGCATCATCTGCATCGAAAGAAGTGCGTAACCAGGTACCCTCGGGGCTTTTCCCCGGCGGGAACTTCCTTATCAGCGCGAACGTAATCTGTCTAGGGTACAATGGTGGGATACGCCGCATCTTTTGCTCAACTCCTGCGCGTTCAGTGCGCCCTTGGATTGAACAAGGATTCGGCCCGCACTTTTGCGAACCGAAACCCCGGCAAAGCGAGTCTAACGATTATGGCAAAATCACGATGCACGGACAGGGTCGTTGGAGCCATTCTGGCTAGCTGGCGTTATGACATCTCGGCGATTGCACCGGAAATGCGCAGAGACTACGAACAGCACCTGGTGGAGTGTGCTCACTGCCACTCACGCCAGAAGTTCCATCGCACCCTGGACGCCTCTCTTGCCGTCCTCACGGCACTTTCGATGATCTCCTTTCTTTTCGCCCTGGCCGTTCTGCAACGGGTCAAGGTATTGGAGCACGTAGCCTTCAATATCCTCGGATTGGACACGGTCTCGATGTACCAGATGCTGGTTTCGGCGGCTTTTGCCGGGCTGGGCTTCTCATTGATTGCCTTCATTCTGGTGATGACCACTACGCCTGCCCCGTCCTACCTCGGTGGAATGGCCATGGAACGGGCGCGTGGCCTGGAAGCCAGGCTTCCGGAATCGATCCGGTCTCTTCGGCCCCGATAAGGCTGCTTACACAACACTGCTATACCAAAGGGCCGGATCCAATCCGGCCTTTTGTTTTCGGCATATTCAGTGGGCGGAATTAGTGGTCGCGTGCTCCTCCAATTCCATTAGACCCAGCAGAGCGCCCCAGTGATAAAACCGGTCGCTGCTGCTCACGTCATCGCCTGCACCGGTGATCGCGTTGTAGTTCTCATGCACATGTGCATTCTGCCTCCAGTCCCTCAGAAACAGCTCGAGCGATTTCGCGGCCAGCTCCTGCCGAGCCTTCACCACCACTGGATTCGAGTATTTTTTAAGACCCAGATAGACCAGGTAGTTCATCGGACCCCATATCCTGCCCCGCCAGTAATCCTGATCCTGGAACGCAGGATCGTTTCGAGCAATGGATGGAATCACCCACGTTCCCCAGAACTCCGTCGGATTTAACAGGTGCTCCTTAACCATCCGTTCAGCTTGCTGCGGAGTGGCTCCGGCAGCCAATAGCGGGTAAAAGTTTGTTGGCGAAAGCCTCAGACTGGAATTGCCGGTTTTGAGATCCTGATTGAGAAACATTCCGCTTTTTTCATCCCACAACCTACCCAGCGCCTCGCGATATTTGTCTGCGCGCGCTTTCAGTTCCGCCGCGTCTGCTATCTTCCCCAATACCTGGGCCATGGTGGCCAGGGTATCGCAGTCCGCGATATACATCCCCATCATTCCGACGTCAGCCAATTCCATCTGGTGCGCCTTGTCGTCAAACTCGTCGGTGTCATACATGGGCGAGTTGTCCAGGCCCGATTCGAAGCGCGCGCCCTGCATCGTCCCCACCGATGTGTCATCGAGGTTGCGGGGGGCGTTCTCATCATCACTTCCCCAAACCAGAAAATTTTTCCGTTCGCGATGTGCCGCCCACCAACGGTTCCACTTCAGTAATGCCGGATAGGTCTCGTCCAATAGCCAGCGGTCGTGAAACTTGTCGTACAGCGCCAGCACGGTGATAGCTCCGACCGGCGGCTCCGAGCGGTCCGAACTTTTCCACCCGCCACTGCGCGCATAGTTGGGGATGAAGCCTGCCTGCGTGGCCTCGCGGCCGATCTCAATCGCATTGGCATACGCCAAGTCTCGATCGCCCACTGCGGCCAGGGTGGCAGCGAAGTACGTGTCCCAGTCGAACAGCACATATCCGCCCCAGTTCACGCTCCAGATGCGGCTCACCGGGGAAATCACCCGCTTACCCGCAGGCTCATAGATAGTGTCCCACCCAATTACTGTTTGAATTGCATCGGCGACAGGGGCCTGTTTGCCAAACTTTGCTGTCGACTGCACGTATAGCGCATGCTTCCGTTCGAGAATCGCTTCAATCTCTTCCACCGTGCGAGCTCTGCCGGAGCTAAATCCGACCTGCCCGGTCAATTCCGCCGCCAAATACGCGCCTGCCACTGGCACATTCAGGTCCTGGCTCGCGCTGCCAGCCAGATAAAAATCAAGTACTTGCATTTTCTCATCGCGATAGGTCCTGGCCTCAATCCGGGCATTCTGCTTCTTTGCGGCTCCTGGCTGGTTCCACAACATGCCAA
>CAILBQ010000134.1 GCA_903832475.1 uncultured Acidobacteriota bacterium
ATCAGCCCGCCCAGCGCCAATTCCGTTCCCAGCCTTGGCATCACCGCCTCCAGCGAACTCCCTGCCGCCGTCAGTACCGTCCCCGCCAGTCCTGTGGCCCATTGCGCCAGCATGGGAATCAGCCCCAGCACCACCGCGACCGCCTGGTTCGCCGGCACTTCCACAAAAGCCTGCCCCACCGTCACTAGCCCGAACCACACAATCACCGGGCCCGCCACCTCCAGCGGCACCACGCGCAATACCAGCGGCAACACACCCGTGAAGCACAGCAGAACCGTCACAAATCCATTGATCGCTGAATACCCACTCCGCGCTCCGTTCGCTTTGTGCGCCGTATGTCCGACGTACAACGTGGTCGGAAACGGGCTCCCCAGGCAGGCCGCCGCCAGCGTGCCGATCCCATTCATCAGCAGCGATGGCGTTGTCTTGAAGTCATCCCCAGCCGCCTTCACGCTCTCCAAAATCTGCAGACTGGCCAGCGTATCCAGCGCCCCCAGCGGCAGAATGATCGCCACGTAGCTCCACCACTCCCGCTGGCTGAACAGCGCGAACACATTCACCACTCGCGGCAGGTAAATCCCTGGCCTCACCGCCAGCGCAGCCGGTGCGTCGTAAAGTTGAAAGTGCCGCATCAACGCCACCAGCCCCGCGCCAATCCCGATCGCCTGCAGCGCCGGTGGAATCCGCCCCGGCAGCTTCACACGCGACGCATACAGCGTAAACAGCACCAGCATCGGCAGCAGTGCCACCGCCGGTCGCTCAAACACGCCAAAAATAAAACCCAGGCACAGGTAGGCCAGTGCCAGCCCGGCCAGCGGACACAGCAGCGCCGCCCGCGGCGTATGCCTCCGCAGCCAGTCAGTCCCAAACGCGCCAGCCGTCTGAATCGCCCCACTCAGCAGGCTGGCAAAGATTCCCGCATGCCAGGCCAGCGTTGCATCATGCGTCCGCGCATACACCGGCCCCATAATCAGAAAAACGTACGCAAAAATCGTCGGCGTGTTCACCCCGAACGGAATCGCCGTCACATCGCTGCGCCCTGTCTTCGCCGCCAGCCGCCGCGCCTGCCACGCGTAAAACAGATTCCCAGCCAGGATCGACAGCGCCACCCCCGGCAGAACCCTTCCGGTCACAAACTCGGTCGTGAATCCGCACACCGGCGCCAGCCCGACAATCAGCAGCAGATCCGGAAAGCCGGAAAAGAACAGCCCAAAAAATCCGTCCACGTCGCCGGAAGTCAGCCAAGGCACCTTGATCGCATCTCTACCAGCAACGCCGGCCACTAAGCGGCACCGCCATCATTGGTTCCGTACGTAAAGCCGATTTCCCGCAGCCAGCGCCTGTACGCAATTGCCATCCGATCCGACCGCAAATGTAGCTCAGCTTGCAGGTCCAGCGGCAGCAGCTCCGGCCTCTGCGACTCCACAATCACCCGGTCCTGCTCGGTCACTCGATCCTGAAACGTAATCAGCTCCTCTTCAGGAATCTCCTGGCCATAATTCATCGCCATCACCAGCCGCATCTCACAGGTTTCGTCATCCACAGGCGCCACCTGAGCCAGCATGCCAAACCGCTGCTCGCCGTGATACTTCACAAACCCCGCCGTCAGCGGACCCTTCACCTCGTAGTGATAGCGAATATGCGCCCCCGCTCCAGTGCCATCCGGGTTGGGTTGAAAAATACGAATCTCCTTCGCTTCCGGACCGCCCGTCCCCATGCCCACCTCGTAGTCCTCGATCTCGCCTTCCGGATCTCCCAGCAGCCCCGCATGCACGATCCCCAGGTGCGCCACGTCCAGCAGGTTTTCAATCAACCGCGGCCCCAGCGCCTTGAAGCGGTAGGGCCCGGCAAGCAGCACGCGAAAACTCTCATCCTCGGCAATCGGAAACTCCGGCAGCTCCCCACCCGGCTCACCAAGGCAAATCCAGATCACCCCATACCGTTCGCGCACTTTGAAAACCTGCGCCCGCGCCTTGACCGGCGGGATCAACCCCGGATGCGCCGGAATCGACACACACTGTCCAGACTCCGCATACCGCCAGCCATGATAGGGACACACCAGGCAATCCCCACCCACACCCGGCCGCACCTCTCCTAACGACAACTTCGCGCCTCGATGAATGCACAGATCCAGCCAGCAATGCAGCCCGTCTCCCGCCGCCGGCCGCCACAGCGCGACATCCCGACCCAGCACCCGCCGCGTCAGCGTCTTCCCGGCTTTCACCTCGCGAGACCAGCCAACCGCAAACCATTCAGCACCCAGGCGCGCATCCTTGAGTTGATCCAGAACAGGTCCGCTCAATATCGATGCTCCCGTACAACCATCACCAGCATCGTCGCCAGTGTCGTCAGGTGAAACACCGAATGAAGCGTGTCCGGAACAATCCCATTTCGCCGCGGCAAAAACGCATGTGTTCCCGAAAACATCGTCCGATACCGTTCAGCTCTTGCCAGGTCGGGCACCAGAAGATACGGAATCCACCAGGCCCGCAGAATACCCACCAGCAGCGTGCCGTACGTAATCCAGAGCAAAATCTCCAGTCCCATCGGATGGGGTTGTCCAAATCGCCGCGCTGACCAGAGCAGACCGATCCCCGTCGGAATCACCGGCAGCAAAGTCACAAA
>CAILBQ010000135.1 GCA_903832475.1 uncultured Acidobacteriota bacterium
CCAGCGGCCCGAAAGCCAGCAGAGCCAGGCAGCAAGCTGGTCAGCCTCAACGGCTGGCGGCTGGAAGGGCGCACTCAGAAGCAGATACAGGGCAAGCTCACCTCTATCAAGAGGAGCCCCCAACAGCCCTTCAGCTTTGAGCTCGAGGAGCCAGGTAGCTCAGCCCAGTCAGCCCAGGCAGCCAGCTCAACCCAGGCAAAGGTGAAGGCCAAGGCCAAGGGAAGGCCCAAGGCGCGCTTAGCGTGGAGAGAAAATTCACCGCGTCGTTGTTGAGCCAACCCAATCGTTCCAGGGTCGCGCCCAGCAAGCTGTCGACGAACAGGCCGAAGACCGCTCCCAGGACGATCCATCCGAACAGAAACCAGCTTGCCTGGCCGGCTGCTGCTGCCGCGCAGGCCACCAGGCAAGCGGCGCAAATGCCGGCAACGGTGCCGACCAGTGTGATTGCCCCATCCGTTCCTGGATCCGCTTTGCGCAGATTGGTCAGCATGCGTGGCTGGCCGCCAAAGGCTTGCCCAATCTCGGATGAAACGGTGTCGGCGGCGGCTTCTGCCAGCGATATGCTGCACGCGACCATGGCGAACGAGGCTGCATGCTGCAAGTGTCCAAAAGGAGAGACGAGATCGGTCAGGGCTGTGGCGAGAAGGGCTGCAGCCCCCAGGTTTGCAGCCACCTGGGCTGAATTGCGGCCTTTGTGATCCTCGGCCAGTCTCAGTGCTTCTTTCTTGTGCTTGCCCAGCTTTGTTGCGACGAAAGTCAGCAGAAACACAGTCAGCAAGGGCAGAAGCGCTCCGTGAGCCCAGCTGTTCCGGTACGGGAATTGGGTCGTTGAAAACATTAGGCTGGCCGTGATCAGTGCGCCAGTCGCGGCGGCGCGCGGGGTTCCGGCCTTCAACTTCCAGACGACAAGGGCGAAGAGGACAGAAACTCCCAGAGCTGTCCATGCGACCTCCGGCACCTGAGTCGCCCACCAGTGACCCTGCAGGAGAATGGAAACCGCGGTGACCGGCAGCACGAGCAAGAGGACTGCCTTGGACTGCCATGCCAGCCTATCTTTCGGTTTTCGGTTCAAGAGAATTCCTTTGTGGTTCGGGCTGGACTCAGACTACCAACCAACCCTGGTTCTGCGCGTCCAAGACTTTGTTCCCCGTGATTTACAATCGACCAGTAAGCAGGACAAGGACGGAATGAGCAATTTTCTTCAGTATGTGCCGATGGGTGCGTGTGCAGCGCGACGTTGGGCGGTTGGTTCGACGGTTTTGGCGATCACGACCGGCATTGTTTTTGGCATTTCCGGATGCGGCAGCAATCTGCGCCCCACGGTCACACCGATTACCGGGACAGGGCCCAACTCGCAGCCGCCGTCGAACGCGTTTGTGATCTCGACGCCTTCGTCGTCCACCGCAGGGAGCGCAGCAGCCGGTATCGGCACGGTGATCAACTACGCCGGGGATACGGTGATGGCGACGGCCGCGATCGGGCCGAATCCAGCGACCTTCACCTTGAATGCAGGCGGAAACACGGCCTGGACGGTCAACGGGGACGGCACTGTGTCGAATATTCCAGTCTCGACCCAGTTGCAGGCAAAGAACATCACCTACAGCACGCTCAATCCAATTCCACTTTCCGGCACAGCGGGCGATCCGAAGGGTCTGGATCCTGTGATCGGACTTTTTGGCGGGGCTCTGGGACTGTACGCGCTGGATGTATTGAACAACCAGGTGGACGTTCTTACCGGCTCCCCGGATGCTTTCAAACTGACGGTTCCTGTCGACGAGACGCCGGTCACCATGGTTGGAGTGGCCAACGCAACCCGCTACTACTCGATCAGCCAGATGATCCCATATCTGACGCCGGTCACGCTGGACGGCAAGAGCGTGGATGGCGGCGTGGCCTGCAATATCGATGCGCATGCGGTGGGCGTTACGGGCGTGGCTGATGGCATTGAGACATCCACGTACACGGTTTCGTCGCATATTCCTCTGGGCGTGTGCCCGGTGTACGCGGTGGGCACACCCGATGCCAAGCGCGTCTTTGTGATGAACCGCGGCAGCGATACGGTTTCGGTCATCAACAGCCAGAACAATGACCTGGATGCCTGCACCTGCCCGCCGACCGGCTGTGTCAACCAGAACGGCCAGACTTACACCTGCCACCCCAGCCTGCCGCTCACGCCGGCCAGCGGGAAGGCCCATGCCGGGCCGGTCTATGCGGAGTACAACCAGTCGACCGCTCAACTGGTTGTGGCCAACTACGAGGGCAACACCATCAGCATTATCGATGTCAGCCTGGATGAATACGGCAACGACAGCTCGACCTTTGGCACCACGTACACGGTGCCTGTCGGCAATAATCCAGCGTCGGTGACAGTGCTTGCCGATGGAACGCGCGCCTACGTCGCGAACCAGTCCGACAGCAGCGTGACGGTAGTCAACATGTCGAGCCACACGGTGGAAACGACGCTTCCGGTTACTGGCCATCCACGAACCGTCGTCTCCACCCAGAACTCCCTCTACGGCAAGGTATATGCGGCGGCGACGGACAGTCCTTATGTCACCATCATCCGCACCGACCAGGACATCATCAGCACCACGGTTCTGGTTCAGGGGAACACACTGGACATTCGCACGACGTCTCCCGATACCAGCAGCGGCAACTTGAATATTGTGAGCCGTCAGCCTGGCGCCGGACAGCCGTGCAACCTGCCTCTCAGCGCTTATACGGCAGCGGGGGTGACACCGAGCATCTCGAACTGCCAGACGCAGGACGCAACGCTGCTCACCCAATAGAGCCGTGGGCTGTTTCGCAAGGGCTTGTCCTATCCAAGACTGAACGTACATTGAGAAGCCGCTCTCCTTTGAGAGCGGCTTTTTTGCTTGATTCCTGAGGAGCGAGGCGTATTTCCCATTCGGGGCTGTATCGCCGGAAAACTATTGCCCGCTGAGGACAATGGGCGAGGTTGGCGCGGCGGAACCTTCTGCGTTCTCGACAGTCACGCCGAATCCACCTGCCTGCACATCCGGTGGGATCTGCGGAAAGACGACCGCGGCGTTGCCCTGCATGTCCGGGGTGAAGGTGCCGGCGGCAATGGGAGGCTTGCCTGATGCCGGCAGGATCCACAGTTCATAGGCTTTCCCGGGCGGGACAGACGGGAGGTTGGAAGCGGTGAAGACCAGCCTTCCACTTGCAGCGGAATACAAAGCCTTGCCTTCCGGCTCCTTGTTGAGCACCGGCTTGGGATGCAGAGTGATTTCCTGCACATTCGAACCATGCAGGAAATTTTTCAGCTCTGCCAGTTCGGCGGTGTCGCGTTGCAGGCGGTTGATTTCGGGCTGGGTCTGACGAATCTGATGAATATGGTTCGCATCGTCCCAGGCCAGGAAGGCGACCGCTGCAGCCAAAGCGCCCGACAGAATTTTGAGAGGCAGAGGCGACTCGAGCCAGTTTTGAAAGGACTTCGTCGCAATGTACACGCGGCTGCGATTTTGTGCGCGGATCAAGCGAGCTTCGGTAGCTGCGTCGTAGTTGAGCTTGGAAAGGAAGCGTTCGCGCGCGCCTGCCGGCACGTCGGAGAGGGGTTGGGTGGCCGCGAAGCTGGCCAGGTCGACCTGAATCCTGCCAAGTTCCGCGCGGCACTGGTTGCACATCGAGATATGTGCTGTCATGGTGCCCAGCGCCGTGTCTTTGAGCGTACCCATGGCGTACTGGATCAATTCGTCTTCGGGGATATGGAGTGAACCTGGCATACTCATGCTTCCAGCGCCCTTCTCACCGCAATCAATGCCGTGCGGATGCGCGTTTTTACGGTCCCCAAAGGTGTGCCTGTTCGTTCTGAGATTTCAGTGTGGCTCAATCCTTCAAAGTAGGCCATTTGCAGAGGCGCTTGCTGCTCGCTCGGCAGCTTTTCAACGACAGTGCGCACCTGATCCATCAGATGGTTTTGTTCAACGGCTCGCTGTAGATTGCGCGGCTCGGGAATGACCATTTCTTCCAGCGGCGTCAGGTGCGACCGGCGTCGAATTACATCGATGGACCGGTTGCGTGCGACTACCGCCAGCCAGGCGCCGAGACTGCCCCGTTGAGACACAAAACCACCGGGTTGTCTCCACACCTGCAACAGCACTTCCTGCATCACGTCCTCCGCAAGAGACGGCTCTCGCAGCACTCGCAGGGCGATCGAATAGACCAGCCTCGAATATCTGTCGAAGAGTGTCGCCATGGCAGTTTGATCCTGCTCGGCGACGGCTTGCAGCAACTCGGCGTCTTCCATCTGCATGGCGTCCGTTTCTTCTACTGTCGTTGCATGCCTGTTTCAATTACGAGGCAGAACGTGATTTGGATTGCGCAACACATCCCGGCAGGATGACCCAAGGAACTGCTTCGCCGAGCCGTATGCTAAACGCGCCCTATGTTAGAAGCATAATAGAGTCAAAAGGATGACATCGTCTTCCAAGATACGAATCGACCAATTATTGGTCCAAAAAGGGATTGTTCCCACGCGGCAACGGGCGCGCGCATTGATTCTCGCTGGCCGGGTGCTGGTTTCGGAACAAAAGGTGGACAAGCCGGGCGTTACTTTCGCGGAAGAGGCGCCGGTGCGGATCCTAGGCGAGATGCAGCGTTATGTCAGTCGTGGCGGACTGAAGCTGGAGGCGGCCCTGGCGCATTGGTCAGTCGACGTGCAGGATCGGGCATGCCTCGATATCGGCACCTCGACTGGGGGATTCACAGATTGCCTGCTGCAACATGGCGCGGCTCATGTTTCCTGCGTCGACACCGGGTTCGGGCAGATTGCGATGAGCCTTCGCACCGACACGCGCGTGAAGCTTTACGAACGGACCAATGCACGGTTGCTGGCCGCGGGCGCCCTGGCCGCCGATGCGCTGACCTTGATGGTGATGGATGTTTCCTTCATTTCGGCTACGTTGGTCTTGCCCGCCGTGCTGGCGGCGGCCACAACTTTGACCGAGGCGATTGTGCTGGTGAAGCCGCAGTTTGAAGCTGGGCGCGAGCACATTGGCAAAGGCGGTATTGTTCGCGACGAACAGGCCCATCAACTGGCAATCGATCGGGTCACCGGCTGCCTCGCCGGACTTGGGGCCAGTTCTATCGAAGTGATCGATTCGCCGATTACCGGGATGGAAGGGAATCGCGAGTTTTTATTGCATGCCCGACTTGGGCCGGCCTGAGACGTTGCTTTTGATGGTGGAGTAATCGAACCTTTCGACTGGGATACACTGAACCCGCATGCAACGAGTCGCGATTGTTTCCAAGCCCCTCAAAGAGGAGCTCGTCCGCTTGATACCGGAGTTGGTCGAGTGGCTGCGCAGCCATGACTTCGAGCCGGTTCTTGACCGGGAAAGCGCCTCGTACCTGCTGGGGGCCGAAGCTGCCGCGAAGGGCGCTTCCGGAGCCTGCTTACCAACTCCCAGGGGCAAAGCGAAAGGATCGCCTGACGGCGGCATTCAGGTGTTTGACCGTCCTGACTTGCCGAGCGCCCAGCCGGGGTTGGTGGTCGTTTTGGGGGGTGATGGCACGCTGCTGGCAGTGGGTCGCATTTTCGCACCCTTCGACACGCCGATTTTAAGTGTGAACCTGGGCTCGCTTGGATTTCTTACGGAAGTACGGCTTTCCAGCCTTTATCCCACGCTTGAGGGCTGGTGCGACAACTGCTGCACGATCGACGCACGCACCATGCTGCATGCCGATCTGTGGCGCGATGGTCTGGCTATCGCCAGCTTTGAAGCCGTCAATGACATGGTGATCTCCAAGGGATCGATCGCCCGTATGGCGGAGTTTGCAGTTGAGCTGGACGGCCAACTGGCCGCTCGGTTCCGGGCCGATGGCGTCATCGTTGCCACTCCTACCGGCTCAACTGCTTACACGCTGGCCGCAGATGGACCCATTCTTGTGCCCGGCGTCGATGCGCTGGTGATTACGCCGATCTGTCCACATCTGCTGACATTGCGGCCCATGGTCATTCGGGGCGATGCGGCGCTGACCCTGCGGGTCGAGGGGCCTAAAAGTGAAGGCCCGCGAGGCGCGCTGCCCAATCAGACGATCCTCACCGTAGACGGGCAGCAGGCTGTCGACCTGCGCACCGGCGACGAGCTGCGCTGCCACCGGTCCGAATATACCGTCAAGCTGGTTCGCCTGGGCGGCAATGGCTTTTTCGACGCGCTGCGGAGCAAGCTGAAGTGGGGCGAGCGATAGCCGGTTGCCGGCTCAGATTCACGGCTATTTGAGTTCGCTGTTCAGCACGCTGGCCAGTCTTGCTCCGGCCAGTGCAACCCTCTGCCTTGCATCGGCAAGCGCCAGCGTTGCATACGGAGAGCCAGCAGGGATGGTGTAGGGTGTGCTTGGCTTGGTCAGTGGGCCGATGGGCGCGGTGTAGGCATCCTTCTGGGCCATCGCGGAGCTTTCATTGACCCAGTCCTGTTCGGTGAGGTCCTTGACCGCTGCCGGGTCTGCGGTGGGCAGGCTGGCGAAGGCGTTCACCGCCAACTGATAATTCTTGGTGTCGCCCACGCCGAGAAGAGCGTCCCAGTAGCCATGCAGATCGGGAATCGGCCCGGTGAGCGCAACGCCATTGCCGCCAGCGTCGCCGCGTGGAGCATCCTTGGTCACGCGTTCCGTGCAGTGCAGGGGCTGGTGGACGTCTCCGGTAAGGTGCATCAACCACACCAGGTCATATGACTTCAAAGCATCGGGCTCGTTTGAGGCGAGCGCCGCACGCAGCGCCTGGATTTGCGTCATGGCATTGGGCGCCGGGATGGCGGGCAGTTTGGAGCCGTCGGGCGAGAACGGCACATCCACGAAATGCCAGTAATCATGCTGTGTCTTGTCGGAGTAGCCGATGTTGGCAGTCGCGGCCATCGTATGGGGCGGGATATCTCCGTCTTGCCGGTAACCGCTGGTGTTGGCCCGAATCTCATCCGGCCAGGTAGCCGCCATGGCAAAGATCAATCGGTTCTGCAACGCCGGATCGGTTCCCGCCTTGATGTAGCCCTTCCACACGTTGAAATTGGGATTAAGCGCGAGCAATTGCATGACTCTTGCTTGCTTGTCTGGCGTGAGCTGGTCGTAGGCAACGTAGGCCACGGTCATGTGGCCAATGGAATTCCACGCACCAGCATTGGGCAGGAGCAGAAGCAGGCTTACCACAAGAGCGGCAAACGACCTCAGATCGAAATGCATCCACCTCGTCATGGTCTTCTCCTTTTCGCCAGGCAATGCGGCGATCGCTTTACAAAGCTTGCGGGGGAACGGTAGCGACGAATTCTACAGGACCGCTGCGAGGTATGCATCTCCTATTCCATGGCAATGCCGGTGGCCGGCGTGCCGGCAGCTTCGACTAAACCGGCAAGGCTGTCATGCTAAACTCGCCATCATCCGGCCAGAAGAACGCACGATCTCTTCTTGCTCGCGAGGGCGCTGTCACCGTCTTCGCATACGTCACATTTATGGAGTCTTCTATCGTGCCTCTTACACGTTTTCGTTCTTCCGCACTCGCCGCGTCCCTGTTTTCGTTGAGCTTGCTCGCCGCTTTCGGTCCGGTAGCCACTTCTCAGGAGCGCCGCACCACCACCGAGACCAAGGAAGACACGTCGAAGGATCTGCCGATCCCGAAGGAAGAGACAGCGGTCACGCAGCATCAGCAGACTATCAACGGACAGGCCATTCACTACACGGCCACGGTGGGGAATCTGCTCATCAGCAAAGAAGATCACGATCAGAATGAGAAGCCGTATCACAGCGTGTTTTACGTGGCCTACACGCAGGATGGCGCGGACAGCAAGACGCGGCCGGTGACGTTCCTCTACAACGGTGGACCGGGGTCGGCAACGATCTGGCTGGAGATGGGCTCGGTTGGGCCGGTGCGGGTGCTGTCGCAAAGCCCGGAGCCGGCGAATAATCCGCCCTTCTCAGTGGTGCCGAATGAGTACAGCCTGCTGGACAAATCGGATCTGGTGTTCATCGACGCTCCCGGCACCGGCTACTCGCATCCGGTGGGGAAGGGAACGGTGAAGGATATTGCCGGAGTGGATGAAGACCTGCGCGCATTCACGAAGTTCATCATCCGCTACATCACGGTGAATCATCGCTGGAACTCGCCCAAGTTTCTTTTCGGGGAATCGTACGGGACGACGCGCTCCGCCGGTCTTTCTGCCACGCTGAATGAAGAAGGCGTGCAGTTGAATGGGATTGTCCTGTTGTCGTCCATTCTCAATTACAACGCGCGTTCGGCTGGCCTGGATAACAACTACCTGACGGATTTCCCCACCTTCGCGGCCATCGCGTATTACCACAACAAGGTGCCCAACAAGCCGGCAGATGTGTTGACCTTTGTTCAACAGGCGCGTGAATTTGCGCGCGGGCCATACGCCCAGGCGCTTTATGCCGGGAACGCCCTCAGCCCGGAAGAGACCGACAAGATTGCCCAGCAGATGAGTGCCTTCATTGGACTTAGTCCGACTTTCATCAAGGAAGCCAACCTTCGCATTTCAGCGACACGCTTCCGCAAGGAGCTGCTGCGGGACAAGAACATCATCCTGGGACGCTACGATGGTCGCTTTGAAGGCCCGGATGCCGATGCCGCGGGCGAGAACCCTGGGTATGATCCCTCCGACACGTCGATCACCGGACCTTACATCGCTTCCTTCCACGACTACCTCGAAAAGGAACTGAAGTTCACCTCGCAGGAGACATATAACAACAGCGGTCCGGGGATCAATGAGAACTGGGACTGGAACCACCGCGCGGCTTCAGGCCAAGGCTATGGACGTGCGCAGCGCATGCCCTACGTGGCCGGCGACCTGGGGGATACGATTCGCAAGAACCCGCACCTGCACGTGTTCGCGGCGAACGGGGTTTACGATTTGGCCACGCCGTTTACGGCCACCGAGTGGGAATTGGCGCACATGGGTACCGATAATAAGATGCGCGGCAATGTGACCTGGGGCTACTATCCGAGCGGGCACATGGTGTATCTCAATGTCGATGCGCTGAAGAGTTTTCGGCAGGATCTGGGGAAGTTTTACGACAGCGCGAAGTAGTCGGTTGTGACGGCTGCGCAGTTGGCAGTCGATTACAATCCTTCCATGCCTCGAATCAGTGTGCTTTCTTGTTTTGTCTTTGGTCTTGCATTCCCGGCCTTGTCCCAAGCTCCGTCCGACCTGAAGCAATCGGTCAATGCTCAGCTTCCTGCCCTGATCGAGACATACAAGGACTTTCACCGAAATCCCGAGCTTTCGCATCATGAGGAACACACCTCGGCCAAGCTGGCGGCTGATTTGCGAAAACTTGGCTACACGGTCACCGAGCATGTCGGCGTTTACGAGGACGGCGACAAGAAGACGCCGGCATGGGGCATCGTGGCTATCCTCGAGAACGGGCCTGGGCCGCGGCTGCTGATCCGCTCGGATATGGACGCACTGCCAGTGGAAGAGAAGACCGGCGTTGACTACGCTTCGCACGTGATGTCGGTTAACGCCGAAGGTCAGCCCAGCCCAGTGATGCATGCGTGCGGTCACGACATTCACATGACGGTTCTGCTGGGCACGGCGAAGGAACTGGTCGAGCACAAATCGCAGTGGCGTGGCACGGTGATGCTGGTAGGGCAGCCGTCCGAGGAGACCATCGACGGAGCCCGCGCCATGCTGGCCGACCATCTTTATGAGCGCTTTGGCAAGCCGGATTTCGTTGTTGCCGAACATGACGACCCTAATCACGCGACCGGAGATATCAGCGTCAAGGGAGGACCGCTGCTGGCGAGTTCTACCAGCATTGACGTGGTGATGCGCGGTGTCGGTACGCATGGGTCGAAGCCCGAGGCGGGCAAGGATCCCATCCTGATGGCGGCCGAGTTTGTGATGCTCGCGCAGACCATCGTGAGCCGCCAGGTTGATCCGCAGCAACCAGCCGTGCTTACCGTTGGCACCATTCACGGCGGACTTAAGCGCAACATCATCTCAGACCAGGTCACCATGGGACTCACACTGCGTACCTACTCCGACAAGGTGCGCGACCAGATCATCGCCGCAGTGCGCAAGACGGCTGAAGGAGTGGCCGTGGCCTATGGAATCTCCGCTGACCGTATGCCTGTCGTTACCGTGAGCAAGACGGAAATCACCCCGGCGACGATCAACGACGTGGTCTTTGCGGAGCGAGTTCGAAAGAGTGCCGTTGCGGCGCTGGGCAGCGAACATGTCAAGGCCGCCGAGCCGGTCATGGGCAGCGAGGACGTGGGCCAGTTTTCCTTGAACGGCACGATTCCCACGGTCATGTTCCGGCTGGGCGCATCCGATCCACAAAAGCTTGCCGACAGCCAAACGACGGGCAAGCCGCTGCCTGGTTTGCATTCTGGATTATTTGCGCCAGTCTATGAGCCGACGCTGCGCACTGGAGTTATCAGCATGACTGCCGTCGCCATGGATGTTCTGAAGTGAGACTTGCAGCAAAGAAGCCGGCCTGG
>CAILBQ010000136.1 GCA_903832475.1 uncultured Acidobacteriota bacterium
ATCTTGGGCGTTCCACACGCTTACGAGTTAACGGCTCCCACTTCCTGCCCCGATGCTTTAGTTTTTATCCACGATTGGCTCAATAGCCGTGGATACTGGCAGCCTGTGATTTCGCGCCTGTCAGTTGGTTCTCCAGGGTGCATACCGTTCCTCAAGGCTGCTGGATCGAGAATCCCGGCGACCCGTCTCAGGCCCAGCTCGTCTACCGCGGTTCACCCGAAGGCTCCATCGAGGCCATCCTGCCCCTCGCGGAAATCTCGCTCAAAGGCGCGCACAATATAGAGAATGTGCTGGCCGCCGTCTGCGCCGCTCGCCTTGCCGGTGCGCCGGCCGCTGCCATTCGCCGCGCCGTGGCAGAATTCCGCGCCGTCGAACATCGACTCGAATTCGTAACCACCGACAATGGCGTCGAATACTACAACGACTCGAAGGCGACCAATGTAGACGCAGCAGCCAAAGCCCTCGCCGCGTTTCCGGAATGCGTGCATCTCATCCTGGGCGGCAAAGACAAAAACTCCAACTATGCCGACCTAGCTGACCTGCTGCGCAAGCGCGTGAAAGCCGTCTACACCATCGGCTCCGCGGCCTCCAAAATCGAATCTCACATACGCGGCATGGTGCCCATCGTTCCTTGCGAAACCCTCGACAGGGCCGTTGCCGCAGCTCGCAAGGCGGCCCATCCCGGCGATGTCGTCCTGCTGTCACCCGCCTGCTCCAGCTTCGATCAGTTCGAGAACTACGAAGAGAGAGGGCGCATCTTCAAGCAGCTCGTTTTGGACAAGCCCGACCTTTCCGAGTCAGCTCCCACTCTACCCGCCGCAAAGGAAAAGGTGTAGCTCATGGCCAAGCGCGTCGGCGTCGACAAATGGCTCTTCTTCACCACACTTTCCCTTGTGGTGGTCGGCCTCGCCATGGTCTTTTCCGCTTCCGCTGTGATGGCCCAAACGAGGTTCGGCTCGCCCTATACCTTTCTCGGACGCCAAGCCTTGTGGGCCTTGCTGGGTGTAGCTGCCATGGTCTTGTTGATGCGCGTCGACTATCGCGTCTACAACAACAAGAAGTTTATCTATCCTGCCATGGCCGTCACCGTGCTTCTTTTGCTTGCCGCCTTCGTCATGCCCGGTTCCCACGCCACACACCGCTGGATTCGTTTCGGCCCCTTCTTCACCTTCCAGCCATCTGAAATTGCCAAGCCGATCCTGGCCATGTTTCTCGCATGGTTCCTTCACACGCGGCTCAATGCCATGCGCGACTGGAAGCACACATTACTTCCCGCTGCCGGCCCCGCCCTGATTCTCATCGGCCTCATCGTCAAGCAGCCCGATCTCGGTACCGCCCTCGTTCTCGCCGGCATGACCGCGCTCGTCCTCCTGCTCGCCGGCATGCAGTGGCGCTACCTTTTCGGGGCCGCCGCCGCCATCCTGCCCATCCTCGCAGCGCTGCTTCTGCTGGTCCCCTGGCGCTTGGCCCGCATGAAAGTCTTTCTTAACCCGGAGGCCGATCCCAAGGGCGCCGGTTTCCACATCAACCAGTCGCTCATCGCCCTCGGCACCGGCGGCTGGACCGGCCGAGGCTACATGGAAGGCGTGCAAAAGCTCTTCTATCTCCCTGAAGCCCACACCGACTTCATCTTCGCCAACATCGCCGAAGAACTGGGCTTTCTAGGAGCCATCCTTATCGTCACGCTCTTTGTCGTCCTCGGCGTTCGCGGCCTGCGCACGGTCTTTCTGCTGCACGATCCTTTCGCCCGTCTGCTTGCCTTCGGAATCACGGTCACCATCCTCATCCAAGCCTTCTTCAACATGAGCGTTGTCGTTGCCCTGCTGCCCACCAAGGGAATCACGCTGCCCTTCATCTCGTCCGGCGGCACCTCGCTCTGCATTATGCTCGCCAGCATCGGCATCCTGTTGAACCTGACGCGGGAAATCGACTAGTTCCGTGGCGCAAAGTCCTCGCTCAGAACCAGGCAAACCTCGCATCCTCATCGCCGGCGGAGGCACCGGCGGTCACATTATCCCCGCACTCGCCGTCGCCCGCGAACTGGTCGCCCATCACAAAGCAGAAGTCCTTTTCGTCGGCACTCCGCGCGGCATGGAGTCGCGCCTCGTCCCCGCCGCAGGTTTCAAACTCGAGCTGATCGAAGTCGGCCCGCTCAACCAAGTCTCCCTGCGCACCCGCTTCAACACCATGACCCGCCTGCCGCTCAGCCTGGTGGGCTGCTCCCGTATCCTTCGCGAATTCGCACCTGACGTCGTCTTCGGCGTAGGAGGCTACGCCTCAGGCCCAGCAATGGGCGCCGCCATCCTGCGCCGCATCCCAACCATGGCATTTGAGCCGAACGCCGTACCCGGCATGGCCAATCGCCTCGTCGGCAAGCGCGTGAATGCCGCGGCGGTTAACTTTCCACCCGCCGCCCGATGGTTTCGCAACGCGGAGGTCACCGGCATCCCGGTTCGGCCGGAATTTTTCTGGATTCCCGCCCCGGCGCCCGGCGTCCCGCCCCACCTGCTCATCTTCGGCGGATCGCAGGGCGCCCGCATCTTCAATACTGTATTGCCCTCACTGGCTCCGGCCTTACTTAGCGCCGTGCCGGGCCTCACCATCCTCCATCAGGCCGGCGCCCGCCATGCGGACATCACCCGGGCCGCCTACCATGCCTCCGAGGCCGACCCCTCACGATGGCAGGTGGAAGCCTTCCTCGACGATATGGCCACGCAATTCGGGAGATCGCATCTCGTGCTAGCCCGCAGCGGAGCTTCCACCGTGGCAGAACTCGCTGCTGCCGGCAAACCCTCCCTGCTGATCCCTTTCGCCGCCGCAGCCGACGACCACCAGCGTTCCAACGCCCAGGTGATGGTGGATGCCGACGCTGCCGTCATGATCGAAGAGCGCCAGCTAGATCCGCCGGACATGCTGCTGACCACCCTACAATCCCTGCTCTGCGATCCCGCAAAACTGCACACCATGGCTGTTCACGCTCGATCCCAGGCGCGGCCTGGCGCCGCCGAACGCATCGCCAATCGCCTAATCGAATTGGCTATACTGAGACCCCGCTAAATAAAAAAGGGGACGAGCCGAAGCCCATCCCCTGCAAGTGCGTGTGCTTTTGGGGTTACCGGTGACCGCCACCACCGTGGCCGCCGCCGCCACCTATGTGTCCGCCGCCGCCGAATCCACCGGCATGGCCGCCGCCGGAGAATCCGCCGCTTGGACGTCCGCCGCCGAACCCGCCGCTCGGACGACCGCCGCCGGTGAAGCCGTGCGCCGCGCCCCCGCCGTATCCAGGTCGGACGCCACCATAACCAGGCCGTCCTGCGCCACCATATCCGGGTCTACCAGCTCCGCCGTATCCAGGACGTCCGACTCCGCCATAACCAGGCCGGCCGCCGTATCCATAACCGCGCCCACCGTAACCGTAGCCGCGTCCGCCATAGCCCCAGCCGCGCCCATAACCCCAGCCGCGACCGTATCCGTAACCGCCCCAGCCAAATCCATACCAGGGGCCGACGCCGAGGAACAGTCCGTCATTGAACCATCCCGCACCATAATAACCATAAGGAGCGCACGAGTAAGGGTAGTAAGAGTAGTAGCCGTATTCACAATCCGGCGGCCCGTACGCGTACGGAACCGGGGCGATCACCGGACCGATACCCACTCCTACAAATACGCGGGCATGCGCCTGGGTCGAGAATGAAAAGACCACCGCAAGCACCGCTGCCAAGAAAACCAAGCGAAGATTCCGCATTTGCTACCTCCATCCGCTTCCGGCTTTCCCAGGGGACCCTTCTTTCGGGAGTCTTGAGAAGGGGCCATCCGCCCCTCCGGTAAGCTTTGCGCCGTTTCCGGCCGTTCTGAATTATCTAACGCGAATTCCTGAACAAAGTTGCGGTCAAGTTTGAAGTTTCCGACTCGTGGCTCGTACCAGATTCGACCCACAGTGATTAGATGCTCCATCCCTTCCGTACGGCTCCGCAAGCAAAAAGCGGCCCCTCCACTGTTTGGTGAAGAGGCCGGGCGTGAATGCTCGAGGCGCACACAGAAAAATTCGGTTGCTGCAAGGAAATGCCGATCGGGTGCCCCATCCCCGACCGCGTTTTAGCGGTCAAGGGTGGGAAAGGAACCACTGCGTCGTCGCCGAATCCTTAAGAAGACCCTTCCGGCTTAGCGGCGTCCGCCGAAGCCTTCGCGGCCCCGTTCGCCGCCCCGGGCTTCAAATCGCCGCCCCTCATCGCGCCGACCTTCGAAACGCCGGTCGTCATAGTGCCGGTCACGGTCAAAGCGATATCCTCCGCCGTAGTACGCGTAGCCTCGGTCAAAGCCGCGGCCGCGGAACACCCAGGCCCCAGGGACCCAATACCCGCCGTTGTA
>CAILBQ010000137.1 GCA_903832475.1 uncultured Acidobacteriota bacterium
AGCAGCAGGTGCGCCACATGACACAGCACCGAGTCCCCCGCCGGATGTCCATACCGGTCGTTGACTGACTTGAAGTGATCCAGATCGATCATCAACAAAGACAACGGTGCGTGGCCGCGCGTGAATCGCATGCACTCAATTTCCAGCGCCTGGCAAAATCGCCGCCGGTTCGCCACTCCCGTCAGCGCATCCGTTTCAGACCGCCGTCGCAGTTCCTCGCGCAATTGCACTTGCGCCGTCACATCCGACAGGATCACCGCCCGTCCTACCGATTTGTCCCCCTTGCTCCCCGCCGCCAGCAACGGGCAGGTGCGCACCTCGAAACTGCGGCTCGAACTCCCCTCACCTGTCGTAAACTCCGCGCTGCGATGTTCCAGCGTCAGCGCATCCACAATCAGGGGCGTCTCCGCCAGCAACTCCGGCACTTCTCTGCCCACCACGCGCCTGTGCAGCACCGGCAGCAGCATTTGTGCGGCAGGATTGAAATCCAATAATCGATGCTGGCCGTCCAGGATCAGCACCGCATCCCGCATGCTGTTAAAAATCAAATTCCGCCCCAGCGGAGCCAGGTCGAAAATTCCACAGTGAAAGATCCCGTAATAGATCAGGCAGCAGGTTGCCCCCAGCGTCAACGGACCCGTATCCACTCCCCACGGGCTCAGATCCGACAGATACAGGAAGTACCCAACAAAAGGAAGAAATGAGCTGAGCACCAGCACGATCGCCTGCTTGCGAAACAGCGGCGAAGCATGCCGCAATCGCGAAACATAAATCCACGCTCCCACCAGGAACGCCACCAGCAGATACGCATTGTCCAGTGTCGAAAGCGGACCCCGGTGCACCGTCAGCACCCAGAACGGTCCGCGCTTCACCATGCTCATCGGCGCCGTATAGAAAAGATCCCGGTAGTTCGTGAAGTGCCCCACAAAGGTGATCAGCGGGATCACAAACAGGATCGCCGGCCGCACCCTCAGCCCGTTCTGCTGGGAAACCGCCAGCAGCCACAGTCCAGGTACCCACGGAAGAGCTACGTACTCAAAGTCCAGCCACGCCCGCGCCGCACTTACGTCGGTCTGGGCAATCTCTCCCGCGTAGCCAAAGGCATAGATCGCCATCGCCGCCATGATCACGGCAAACACACTGGCTTCCGGCGCGTCTCTTCGCCGGTTCCAGGTCACCGCTGCAAGCGCTCCCAGTAAAATCGCAATTCCAGTGAGAAGAAACCTGGCGAGAACAACGACATCCATACTTTGCGAACCCGGTTTTGAACCCCTGAAATATAACTCGTTTTAATCTAGAGGAAGAATACATGACCTTACGTTGACCCGAAACCACGAACTTCCCTTCCCACCCTGCGCCCATCGCTCCTTTCCCCGCCTTCCCGTCCCATGATCGAGAGACTTCCCGCGTCTCCGTTGCAGTATCCTTTCGCATGTAGTCGCGATCGCGCCAGGAGCCCCCGTGAAGACTCTCCCAATAACTCTCAAATCCATCGCTCTCCTCCTCTCACTCATCCTGCTGCCGACCTTCACCGGCCTTTCGGCGTTTTCTCAGTCAGAGTCGAAAAAAACGGACGTCCTCCCCTTCCGCGCCGTTCTCGACAAGGTCACCTCCTCCCGCCCCCTCCCTAACGGCATCGAAATCCGCTCCGGCTCCGCCATCATGCAGGTCACCGCCCTCCGCGACGATGTCCTCCGCGTCCGCGTCGGCGCCAAAGGTACCCTCCCCGAAGACGCCTCCTGGGCCGTTCTCGCCCCCGCCCGCACCGCCAAGGTCGCGGTCAAACCCGAATCCACCCCCGCCTCCGTCGGCTTCATCACCGCAAAACTCCACCTCACCATCCAGCGCTCGCCCCTGGTCATGACCGTCACCGACCTCGCCGGCAACATCATCACCCAGGACATCGCCGACCACCCCATCGAATTCCAAGGCGCCGGCTTCCACGTCTTCAAGCAATCCCCTGAAGACGAGCATTACTTCGGCCTCGGCGACAAGCCCGGCCCCCTCGATCGCCGCAACGAAGCCTTCACCAACTGGAACACCGACTCCTTCGGCTGGCAGGAATCCACCGACCCCATCTACAAATCCATCCCCTTCGTCATCACCTTCAACAAGGGCATCGCCGGCGGCCTCTTCCTCGACAACACTTGGCGCACCAACTTCGAATTCAACAAACAGCTCCGCGACGGCTACTCCTTCGGCTCCGAAGGCGGCCCGCTCGATTACTACATCCTCTACGGCCCCACCCCCAAAGAAGTCGTTCGCGAATGGGCCTGGATGACCGGCACCATCCCCCTCCCCCCCATGTGGTCCCTCGGCTACCAGCAGTCCCGCTACA
The DNA here is from genome assembly GCA_903832475.1 of uncultured Acidobacteriota bacterium. GTDB lineage: Bacteria > Acidobacteriota > Terriglobia > Terriglobales > Acidobacteriaceae > Acidicapsa. Next base: position 2,339 of record CAILBQ010000137.1, read on the forward strand.
GCTACTTCCCCGAATCCGAACTCCGCCGCATCGTCTCCACCCTGCGCCAGGACCGCATCCCCGCCGACGCCGTCTGGATGGACATCGACTATCAGGTCAAGAACCGCCCCTTCACCGTCGATCCAGAAAAATTTCCCACCTTCGACAAGATGATTCAGGACTTCAAAGCCGACCACATCCACACCATCGTCATCACCGACCTGCACATCGCCAAACTCCCCGACCAGAACTACAAACCCTACGACGAAGGCGCCGCCGGCAACCACTTCGTCCACAACCCCGATGGCTCCGTCTACACCGGCATCGTCTGGCCCGGCCCCGCCGTCTTCCCCGACTTCACCCAGAAAGCCAGCCGTGACTGGTGGGGCACTCTCTACGCCGACTTCGTCTCAAAAGGCGTCTCCGGCTTCTGGAACGACATGAACGAGCCCGCCACCTTCCAGACCGCCAACAAGACCATGCCCGACCAGACCGTCCATCGCATCGACGTCGGTGAAAAGAATGAAGAAGGCTTCGCCGCCCGCACCGCCAGCCATCTTGAAATCCACAATGTCTTCGGCATGGAAAACAGCCGCGGCACCTTCGAAGGCGTCAAAAAACTCGCCCCCGACTCCCGTCCTTTCGTCATGACCCGCGCCAGCTTCGCCGGCGGCCAGCGCTACGCCGTCACCTGGACCGGCGACAACTCCGCTACCTGGAACCACCTCCGCCAGACCACCCCGCAGCTCCTCAACCTCGGCCTCTCCGGCTTCGGCCTGGCCGGCGCAGACGTCGGCGGATTCGCCGGCTCACCTCAGCCCGACCTCCTCACCAAGTGGCTCGAAATTGCCGCCTTCCAGCCCATCGATCGCGACCACACCTCCATGGGCACCTACCCGCAGGAGCCTTGGGAAAACGGCACCACCGAAGACCTCAACATCCGCCGCCGCTTTATCGAGACCCGCTACCGCCTCATGTCCTACCTCTACACCACCGCCGAAGAGATGAGCCGCACCGGCATCCCCCTCATGCGCCCGCTCTTCCTCGAATTCCCCAACGCCAGCAAAGACAAGCACCCCATCGACCTCAACACCGGCAATGAATTCCTCGTCGGCCCCGACCTCCTCGTCGCCCCACCCCAGTACCCCGACATGCGCGACGACTACGACGCCGTCCTGCCTCCCGTCGCCTGGTACGACTTCTGGACCGGCGAACGCATCAAGGTCAAAGGTCAGGACATGCGCGTCGGCAACGACAACGTCCCCGACAACGACCTCCAGATCTCCCTCCATCCCTCCATCGACACCCTCCCCGTCTTCGCCCGCGGCGGCTCCATCATCCCCATCCAGCCGCTCGTCCAGAGCACCGACGAAAAGCCGCAAGGCCCACTCACCCTCCGCGTCTACCCACCCGCCCGCCCCGGCAACTCCTGCGAAGGCTCCCTCTACCTCGACGACGGGAAGACCCAGGCCTTCCAGAAAGGCGATTCCCTCCGCCTCCACTTCACCTGCGAACTCACCACGAGCGGCATCACCGTCAAGATCTCCCCGCGCGAAGGCGCCTTCGCCCCCTGGTGGACCCAGTTCAATATCGAAATCTACGGCGCCACCAAACCTGCCGCCAGCGCCGCCACCCCCTCCGGCCCCATCGCCGTCGCTTACGACAGCGAACAACACCACCTAACCGCCCTCGTTCCCGACGACGGTAAACCTCTGGAGTTGACCGTCAATTACTGAAAAATCCGCAAACCGCATGAACCATGCTTTCGCAAAGAATCCTCCGCGTGCGGGTTCACCAGACGGAATACTGGAAACAGGGATCATGGCGAAGCGGTCGTCGTGATCGGAACTTCATTTCTCTAACGCGATGCAGCGGGGGAAACATGGGCAACCAAGTCTGGAAGCATTCCATCCGAATGTTCTTCAAAAATCCTGGGTTCGCGCTCGCCGCCATCGCATGCCTTGCGCTGGGCATCGGAGCCAATACCGCCATCTTCAGTGTGGTGAACACGGTGGTGCTGAAGCCGCTCAGCTATCCCGACGCCGATCGCATGGTTGAATTCTTTCATCGTGCGCCCACGGGCAGCGGCCTCCTGGCTTCGAACCTCGCTTCCATTCCCGCCTTCCGTGTCTATCGCGATCAGACCAATGTCATGCAGGATATTGCCGCGTACGACTTCACCAGCCCTGGGTTCAACCTGACCGGAGACCGTCCAGAGCAGCTGCGCGGCATTCATGTAACGGAGGCATACTTCCGCCTGTTCGGAGCGAAAGCGATGCTCGGGCGTACCTTCACCCCGGCAGAGGACGCTCCCCACGGGGGCAAGTCCGTCGTCTTGAGTTACGCATTCTGGCAGCGTCGGCTCGCCGGGAATCCCGCGATTGTCGGCAAAGCTATTCAGCTTGGCGGAGAGCCCTACACGGTCGTAGGCGTGATCGGGCCGCAGTTCCTCTCCGATCCCGAGGCCGACATCTGGCTGCCCTTTCAGTTCGACCTCACCAGCAACAACATGAATCAGTTCTTCCAAGTAGCCGGAAGGCTGAAGCCGGGAGTTTCGTTGGCTCAGGCCAATGCCCAGATGAAACTCGCAACCCAGGAGTACTACCGCCTTCACCCTGCCAATGAAAACGATCAATCGATCTATGCCGTCGAACCGTTGAGCGACCTGATCATCGGCGACGCCCGCAAATCCCTTCTCGCCCTGCTCGGCGCCGTAGGCCTCGTCCTTCTCATCGCATGTGCAAACGTCGCCAATCTGCTGCTGGTGCAAGCGACCGGCCGGAAGCGGGAATTCGCCATTCGTTCCGCGCTGGGCGCCAGCCGCTCTCGCATCATCCTTCAGTTGCTGATGGAGAGTCTTCTCCTTTCGCTCTGCGCCGCTATCGCAGGGCTCTTTCTTGGCTTCGTGGGTGTGCGCGCGCTCCTGCTAATCAATCCCCCTGGGTTGCCGCGCGTTGGCGAAAACGGCAGCGCCGTGATCCTCGATTGGCGCGTGCTGGCCTTCACACTCGTCATCAGCATCCTGACCGCGCTTCTCTTCGGTCTCTTGCCTGCTATTTCCGTAGTGCGATCCGATCTCAATGCCGCGCTCAAAGAGGGAGGCAGCCGCTCCGGGACGGGCTTTCGCCAAGGCAAATTGCGCGGGCTGCTCGTGATCAGCGAGATCTGTTTTGCGCTGGTCTTGCTGATCGCGGCAACTCTGCTGATGCGAACCTTTGCTGCACTACGTGGCGTCGACCCAGGCTTCGATCCAGCCCACGTGCTCACGCTCGAGATGTCCTTGACCGGGGAAGCGCTGCATACCACGCCAGGCATTGCAAAGCTCTCGAAGGAAGGTCGCGAACGGCTGAACAGTCTCCCCGGGATCGAGGTCTCCGCGACCGGCGTCTGGCTCCCCAACAAGGTTGATGACGCCCTTCCCTTTGAAATTGTTGGGCGGGCGCCGGGGGCCTACTCCAGCCGCTGGATGAGCTTTTCGCCCGGCTACCTCAGCGTCTTCAAAATCCCTCTGCTGCGGGGACGGGATTTCCGCGAGACCGACGATCTCGCCGCGCCAGGAGTGGTGCTTATCAACCAGGCCATGGAGAAGGAATTCTGGCCGGCCCACGATGCAGTCGGCAGGCAGATCATCGTCGCCAGAGGCATGTCTCCGGAAACCGATGAGCCGGCACGCACCATCATCGGAGTCGTAGGAGACACGCGCAATACCGGACTCTCCCAGTCTGTCGATCCAATGATGATGGTTCCCACTGCGCAGGTAGTCAGCGCCTACGCTGCCGCGTACTCCGACACCTCCGCACTCTTCTGGGCTGTGCGTACCCGCGATGATCCACATCTCTTGATCTCCACCATCTCCGAGCAACTCCGCGTCGCGGGGAAAGGCTTGCCCGTTGCCCACATCCGCACCATGGAAGAAGTCATGGCCCAGTCGACCGCGCGTCAGAGCTTCAATATGCTGCTACTGACAATCTTTGGAGGAGTCGCCCTCGTTCTCGCCGCCATCGGCATCTATGGCATGCTTGCCTACTCCGTCGTTCAACGCACGCAGGAGATTGGCATCCGCATGGCCCTCGGTGCCGACCGCAGGGCGATCCAAAGACTCGTGCTTGGCGAGGGCATGAAGCTTGCTCTTGCCGGAATTGCTCTGGGGTTACCGGCGTCGTTCATCTTCAATCGCTTCATCGCCAGCTTTCTCTTCGGCGTAAAGCCGTGGGACCCGGCTACGTTTGTCGCCGTTCCATTGATCCTGGGAGTCGTTGCCTTGTTCGCCATCTGGCTGCCCGCAACGCGTGCCTCGAGATACGAGCCTGTCGAGGCGCTGCGCCGGGAATAGAACACATCCGCCATTAGTGCCGATCGTCCGTGTGGGAAAATTTCGATATCAGAACACGCCCGATTCGCCATTGGCTCGCTATTTGCTGCCAAGTCTGAGTTTTTGTGAAGCGGCCTCACTCATTCGCCGCTCTAATGCGCTGAGGTCCAACATGCAGCTGAAACCTTTCCTTCTCGACATCTGGCTCGACGCCCACGAACACGGCATCGAATTCAACCTCGCAGCCAGCACCGGCCCCTCCTGGACCCTGAATGAAATCCTCTCGCTCGCCACCGAAGCGCAGCGCGATCTCTTCCTCAATCACAAGCTCGTCTACGGCCGGCCCGCCGGCTCCGACAGCCTGCGCGCTGCCATCGCTGAGATGCAGGGTGTCGATATCGAAAACGTTCAGGTCGTCACCGGAGCGTCCGAGGCGTTGCTCATCCTCATGTGGCTGGCCGCTGAACCCGGCGCCAACGTCATCCTGCCCCGTCCCGGCTTCGCCACATTCTCCGCGCTGCCTGAGTCTCTCGGTCTCGAAACTCGCTTCTACTCCGTCCGCAAAGAAAACGGCTTCGCCATCGACGTCGAAGAGATCAAGAAACTCACCGACCAAAACACAAAGCTCGTCCTGATCAACAGTCCCCATAACCCCACCGGCGCTACCATCAGCGACGCCGACCTCGACATCCTCCACGAGCACACTTCATCGCGCGGAATCCAGCTCGTCTCGGACGAGGTCTACCACCCCATCTTCCATGGAGAACCAACACGATCCGCGGCGCGCCTCCCTCACGCCACCGTCATTCACGATTTCTCCAAGGCCTATCCCTTGTCCGGTATCCGCATCGGCTGGATGATCGAGCATGACCCCGAGCGCCTCAAGCGCTACTGGAATGCCCGGGCCTACTTCTCCATCACCAGCAACTCCCCCGGCGACATCCTCGCTGAAATCGCCATGCGCCACCGCGACATCGTGCTCGGCAAAACCCGGCAAATCGCCGCCGAAAATCTCCGCCTCCTCGACGCTTTCATGTCCGAGCATCGCGAAACCCTCGGCTGGATCCGCCCTCGTGGCGGCATGACCGCGTTCCCCTGGCTCCTCAGCGGCGAGAACAGCCGCGCCTTCTGCCAGGCCGCCGCCGACCAAGGCATCCTCCTCGCACCCGGAGATTGCTTTGATGCCCCTTCCCATTTCCGCCTTGGCTTCGCCGCCGCAGGCAACAAATTTCCCGACGCCCTGCACCGGCTCGGCGAGATCGTCAAAAATTCACCCCAACTCCTGTCAACCTGAGTCGTTGCCTTTACTTTTCTTTCGGTCATTCCCCTCAGGGGAATCTGCTTCTGTCTGCTTTGGTCTTTGCTCTTGCTTTTCTTTCTGTCATTCCTCTTAGGGGAATCTGCTTCTGTCGTTGCCTCTGCCTCGCATTTCTTCCTGTCATTCCCCTGAGGGGAATCTGCTTCTGTCGTTGCTCTTGCTTTTCTTTCTGTCATTCCCCTCAGGGGAATCTGCTTCTGCC
>CAILBQ010000138.1 GCA_903832475.1 uncultured Acidobacteriota bacterium
CCCGCCAGTACATATTCTTGGCCCAGTAAATCGACAGCACTTCCTTCGGCAGTTCGGAAACCAGCACATCGCCCGCCGCCCGCCCCTTGCGAAACGCCGTCGCGCCCAGGTACTCACCCTTCGCATTGACCACCTTCGTGATCTGCGCCACCTCGACACCGGCCTTTTTCGCAAAAGCGATTGCCGCCGGACCCGGCTCTCCATTGGGAAACCCGATCTTCCACGCCGGCCCGGTCATCGGCTCTTCGGTGTCCGGCTGCGCCTTCGCCAGACCCTCGACTCGCACCGCCAGCCGCCGCGGCGTCGAGTACGTGGTCACCTTGCAGCCCGCACCGATCAGCTTCTCGCGCGTCAGCAACTCCGTCACGCGACGGCCAAGTTCCGCCTCAGCCCCGGCAATCATGCGGGCCGGTATCTCTTCCAGCCCCAACTCCAAAAGAAAATCTGCCATATCGTGAATTACTTTCTCTGAAGCGCATATAATGCGCTAACTCCGCTAAATGCGCTAACTCCGCTAACTCCGCTAACTCCGCTTCAAGCCGCCTGCTGCGCCGCAAAAGCTTTCGCCACACCTACCGCCAGCGTGCGAATGCGCCCAATCACTCCCACCCGCTCAGTGACCGAAATCGCCCCGCGCGCGTCGAGAAGGTTAAAGAGATGCGAGCACTTCAGCGCCAGTTCATACGCGGCCAGCAGCGGAAACCGCTTCTTGTCCGCAACCGCCGCCGTCTCGTCCTTGAATAACGTATTCGCGCGATCGAGCAGCGCCTGCGCCTCGGCCTCATAGAGCCGGAAATGCTCCCAAAGCTTCTCAACCTCGGCAAACTCGAAGTTGTACACCGAGAACTGCACTTCCTCGGCCAGCCGCACATCCCCGTACGTGACCGTCTCGCCCGTCTCCGGATTGCGCGCCCACACGATGTCATAAATCGAATCCACATCCTGCAGGAAGGCGGCAATGCGCTCCAGCCCATACGTCAGTTCGGCGCAGATGGGGTCCAGATCCAACCCGCCGCACTGCTGGAAATAGGTGAACTGCGTAATCTCCAATCCATCCAGCATCACCTGCCAGCCCACGCCCCAAGCGCCGCCCGCCGGCCATTCCCAGTTGTCTTCCTCAAACTTCAAGTCGTGCCGGGAAAGGTCGATCCCAATCGCCGTCAGCGATTCGAGATACAGTTCCTGCACGTTGACCGGCGGCGGCTTCAGAATGAGCTGAAACTGCGTGTGCTTGAAAAGCCGGTTAGGATTTTCGCCATAGCGTCCGTCAGCTGGCCGACGCGAAGGCTGGGCATACCCGACCCGGTACGGTTTCGGCCCCAGGACCCGCAAAAACGTCTCCGGAGCCATGGTGCCTGCGCCCACTTCGACGTCATACGGCTGCTGCAGCACGCAGCCCCGCGCCGCCCAGAAACTCTGCAGCCGAAACAACAATTCCTGAAATGTCAGTGGTATCTGCGCTACAGCAGAGTCATTCACTGGATTGCCCGCAACTGAAGCCACGCACGTCTCTCACTCTCGAAAAAGCTTCCCCCATTCTACGGGACTGGGCGTCCAGCCAGACGCGCCCCGCGCAAAAACCAAACCATCTAAGCCGTTTGACCACCTCGGTCAAATAACGCCGGGTGCCCCATCCTTGCCGCGCACCATGCGTCATGGTGGGCTAGTACGATGCCCCGGCGGCCACAACCCAAGGCGACCAACGGGAGCCCGAGCGGCAAAGCCGCGTCCGCCAGCACGGCAGGTGCACGGGTGCCGGATCCTTGCCGCGCACCATGCGGCAAGGGTGGGCTAGTACGATGCCCGCCGGCCACAAGCCAGGGCGACCAACGGGAGCCTAAGCGGCAAAGCCGCGTCTGCCCGCACGGCAGGTGCCTAAAGCCGGTTGATCGCTTCCGCCGACCGCAGCCGCCGTTCGAGGTGTCTTTCCAGCGACTGCAGCGTAAACCGCCGCAGATCCTGCCCTCGCCGCCGCGGCCACTCCTCGCGAACAAACGCCGTTACCGGCTCTCGCAAAATGCGCTGCGCCAGCCCCCACGAATCCGCCGACAGCAGCGACCCCGCTCCCTGCCGGTGCAGCGGGCAAAACAGCCCATCGGAAGAAGGATGAAAACTTGCTTCCCCCGGCACAAACCGCTCGCCGCAGACCGTGCAGGCCGCCAGGTCCGGCAGCCACCCCATCAGCCGCGTCATCCATAACGAAAAATACGTCAGCGGCATCCACGCCCGCCCAACCGTCGTTTGCTCCAGCACCGCCACCAGCAGCCGAAACACCGTCTCATGCGGATCATGCTCCGGCAGCGCCTCTTCCAGCACCTCGGCATAAAAGCTGAGCACCGCCGTGCGCGCATAATCCACCGGCAGCGACAGCGGAGACTGCAACAACTCCAGCTGATCCAGCCGCACCAGCTCCTGCCTTGGCCGCTCCGCAAAAAACGCCCGCGCATGCGTCATCGGCTCCAGCGCCCCGCCAAACCGCTTCCGGCTCTTCAGCGCCGCCTTGGCGACGCCCTTCACCTTGCCGTAATCGCGTGTAAAAAAGCTGACGACAAGATCCGCCTCATTCACCGGCCAGGTGCGAAGAATCAAGGCATCTGAAGCGAGTAGACTCATGCGACTTCAATCTTCTCATTCTGCGCATTGCCTTGCCGCCGCAATTCCTTACTACAAAGTAAGGTAAACTCGATCTTGAAAGGAATCCGCCATGCCGACCGTCACCCTCACCTCGAAAGGCCAGATCACTATACCCATCGAGATCCGGAGAAAGCTGCGCCTCAAAGACGGCGACAAGATCGATTTCTTCGAAACCGAAGAGGGCCAGTACGCCATGCGACCCAAAACTGGCTCGATCATGGAACTGAAAGGCATCCTGAAAAAAATGGGCTACGTGCGTCCCGGCCCCGCACCGACGATCAGGGAGATGGATGAGGCAATCGCTGAACATGTCGCCGAAATGGATCGCCGCACGATGAGTGGCTTTCAAAACGAAGACAAGGATGAGGCATGATTGGCCTGGATACGAACATCCTGATTCGATACGCTGCCCAGGACGACGACAAGAACGGCCCGCTGGCCAACGCTGTGATGGACTCACTCACAGCCGAACAGCCGGGATGGATTCCACTTGTAGCAGTCGCCGAATTCGTCTGGGTCATGGACCGCAGGTACTGCGTCCAGCGCTCGGATGTGTTCACGATTCTGAACCAGTTTTTC
>CAILBQ010000139.1 GCA_903832475.1 uncultured Acidobacteriota bacterium
CTGAGCCCGAGCCGAAGACCGTGGCCAGCGAGGTAGATGTGCCGAACAGCGGCGATCCGAGCACACCAACCGGCGGGGCCAGGTTCACATGATTGAACACGTTGTTTGAACCGACACCGATGGACAGGTTATAGCGCCGTTCTATCTCTTTCTTGACGGGCTTGGCGGGAGGCTTGGCCGGCGCTTTGTCGTCGGTCTTATTATCTTTGGCGCTCTTGTCGTCCTTCTTATCCTTGTCGTCCTTCTTGTCTTTATCATCCTTCTTTTCGGGGGCAGCGGGTGTCTCGTCGGGGATCTTTGGGCCGAAGGAAAAGTGGCGCATCAGGCGCAGGTTGGCGATGAACAAGCCTGGGCCCTTGCCGTAGTTGATGGGGATGATGGTTTGTCCGGCGATGGGCTGCGCGTCGAAGTTGCCGTATTTGGTGCGATAGATGCTGGCTCGCGTCAGGTCGGTGGCGAAGGCGGGCCGGTCGTTGAACTGGGAGTCGCCGTTCAGATCCTGGCCCACGGTGATGTTGAAGGGCGCGCTGGATTGATAAATGATGAACGGATTCAGGGATAACTTGAAGGGTAACTGGGTGAAACCGCCAAGAAAGACGCGGTCTCGAATGTCATTCGAGGCGCGGCCATAATCCTGATGCAGGTTATAGGAGTTCGAAGGAAAGGAGCCGGCGCCTGCAGTGTTGGCTTGCATTTTGCTGAGCATGTAGAAGCCGAACAGGCCCATATTCTTGGCATGCACGTTGGCGTTGACGACCAGGCGGTTGCGTCCGGACGCGCCATCGGATTCGTATTGATAAATGTTTTCGTTGGGACCGAGAGGGCGAGTGCCGCTCGATGGATCGGCCGGGTTGAAGGTGCCGGGCAGCGGCGCGTTGATGTTGCGAGTAAGGAACAGGTGCTCGCCGCGCGAGAACAGGTACGTGGCGGACATGGATGCATACTTGCCCAGCGGTTTGTCCACGCCGATGCCGCTCATCATGATGTAGGGCGCGCGCAGTGTGGGGCTGATGCGGTAGATGGACGGGGTGCTCTGGCTGGCTCCCGTGCAGGCCGTCGGGTCGCTGCTGCATGTCGATGGGTAGAAGTCTGGCGAGTTGACGACGAGTTGCGTCTGCGTGACGCCGTTTTGGCGGACGGCGTTGAGCACGTTGCCGGACTGAAAGCGCTGGTAGAAGAATCCGTAGCCGGCGCGAATCACGGCCTTGGGCGGCTTGTTCTTGCCTCCCGGGATCGCCCACGATGCGGCCAGACGCGGGCCAAAGTCGGCGTGGTCGTGTATCTGGGTTTGTGACTCGAAGCGCATGCCATAACTCAGAGTGATATCCGGCTTCACCTTCCAGTTATCCTCTGCAAAAATGCCGGTGTCGATCACGGATACGGCGACTTTGGGAGTTCCTTCGGTCTGGCTGAAGAGGCTGGCTCCTCCGCCCATGGCGCGGATCGCCGCCGGGCTAAGTCCATTGGCAATGCCTTGCTGCGTGATTTGATAGGCGTCCAGCGAGGCGAATGTGAATTGCCCGTTGAAGTTGGCAGTCGAGTCATTGGCGTCACGGATGCTGCGAACGCGAACGCCAACATTCAGATCGTGCTTGCCTGCGTCGATTTGAAGATAGTCTTGAAATTCGTAATGATCCTGATTATCGCGAGTTACTCCAAGGTTGTTGCCGCCGCCGGTGAATGCGCCCTGCACGGCGATGGTGGGGGAGAGATTTTGCGAAATCTGGTTGTTGCGATCGCGGATGTACTGAAAGCGAGTTTCGTTGATGACCTTGGCGCCATAGGCCTGCGTGTCGCTGAATTGCAGCACCTGCTCGGTGGCGGTGCTGTTGTAGGCCTGCGATGCCAATGCCTGCTGGCCGATGCCGGCGTTCGTCTGGGTGTTGCGATGGATCTCGTAGCGAAGGCTGAGGGTCTGCACCTTGCCGAACTGCAGATCAAAGCGCGGGGTAAAGTTCAACTCGGTGGTAGGCGTTGAGACAGCCTGGGAAAAAGCCACCTGGTTGAAGGAAGAATCAAGAATGACGGCGTTGACGATCGAATCGTTGATGCCTCGTTGCTGGTAGGTATCGGCGAAGTAAGAGGCTTTCTTGTTGATAGGTCCGTTGAGGTCGCCGTCGAATTGATAGGAGTAATAGGCGGGCTGAGTTTTCACGAAAGGGCTGCGCGCGTTGAAGGAGGAGTCATTGCCCTGCATCCAGAAGTCGCCGTGGAGCTTGTCGGTTCCGGGCTTGGTAAAGATCTCAATGCGTCCGTAGCCCAGTTGATCGTATTTGGCGGAGTACGGGTTCTGATTGATGCGGATCTCGCGGATCGAGGCTTTGGGAGGGAGTTTTCCGCCGGAGAAGCCATCGACATAGAATTGCGCGCCTGCCTCGGGGTCGGAACCTGCGATGGCCTGCAACTGCGACTGCATCTCGTCGGGGTCTTCGGAAAGAGCTTGCAGGTCTTTGCCCTTGATGACGATGGCGCTGGCGTTGTTTTCAGGGCTGGCGTCGAGTTCGGCGCCGGTGACGGTGACCTGCTGTTGCTGGACTTCGATTGCCAAAGCGAGATTCAGATGTTGGACAGCGCCGCCCGGGACGGAGATGCCGTCTTTGTGCAGGGAGCGAAAGCCGGGCGCCGTCGCGTCCAGGGCATAGATGCCGGGCGCGAGTGCATTGACGGCATAGTGGCCCTGGCCGTCGACCTGGGCGCTCTTGGAAGTGCCGTCGCGGCCGGTCACGGTGACCTCCGCCTGCGGCATGCCCGCGCCCTGCGGGTCGGTTATCGATCCACTGATGGACCCGGTCGATGGATCAGCCTGCTGCGCTCGTGCAGTGGGTCCGGCAACAGAAAACGTGATCAGAAGGGAGAGCAAGGCAAATATGAAAGCAGCAGGTATTCCAGGTATGCGTAAGGTCAAGCAGTCCACTCCTCGGGGCCAGCCAACATTGGTGGAGGTACTCAGCGAAAGGGTTCCGCAAGCGGGGTACGGAGACGAAAAAGGCTGTCAAAAAGCCTGTTGATGTCATTGAGACGGAAGAGGAAGGAAAACCGCTCGGGAGGACGATGTTTTTCCTTTCAGAGACGTTCAAAAGGGCGTGTGCGGGTGCCGGCTTTGCTGGTTCGGGCGTAAGACAGACGAGCGTGTTGAATTGAACACTCTTTCAAGGAATGCCCGGTACGGGGACAACAGACGTGGATTTTAACAGCATCCCACGTACCGGTAGTTCAAGACGAAGGAGACAATTCAATGAAAGCTGTATTTCCGAAGCGCTCCCTTTTGATGGGATCGTCCGCTGTTTTGGTGGGTGTACTGGCTCTCGCAGGGTGCAACAACAAAGAATCTCACCCTGACGAGAAGTCTGCGGTGACCAACTCTCTCAACAGCAACAATCTGGGTGCCGTGGATGTGTCCCAGGATCGCGATAAGGGCGTGATCACGCTGAAAGGCAACCTGGATTCGGACGCCAAGAAAGCGCAGGCGGAGACGCTGGCAAAGCAGGCTGCGTCAGATTATACGATTGCCAACGAAATCGGGGTACGGCCGCCTAACGCCGATAACGCCGGAGCCGCAGCCTCCAATCGCGACAGCGCCATTGAAGACAACTTTAAAGCTTCGCTGAAAGAGAACAAGGCTTTGAACGACCAAAGCATCAGCTATTCAGCAAAGAACGGTACGCTGGTTCTTACCGGCAGCGTGAAGACGGCAGCGCAGAAAAAAGAAGCAGAGAAGCTTGCCAAGGGAATTCAAAACGTTCAGCAGGTGGTGAACGAGATTGAAGTCAAACCGGGCAAGCACTCGACAAGCGCTTCCTAAGGAAGCACAAACACAAGGACAGTCCCGCGTACGGCTTCATCGACGCTGCTCAATGACTGGCACAACGGCGCGAGCAGAAAGCTGCTCGCGCCGTTGTGCTATCGGCAGGTTGCCCAGGTGAGCGATTCTCGGATTATTCGCAGGGCCCGGCGCTCTGCAAGGCCCACAGCAGGACGCGAGCATTGGAGACGGATAGGTCAGAGGACGAGGTGAAGCCCGTGTAAGCGTAGGAAGCTCCAATGGGGCTGGGGGTGGGCAAGGTGAACGTGTGGGAGAATTGCGCGGAGGTCACCGTGTCAGTGAGCGTGAGTTTGAGGTAGTGGCCATCGTATGTGACCAAGGCATTCATGATATCGCCGCTATGCAGGTTGATTCCGCTGGGCGTCAGATCGACGGAGGGTACGGTCGGCAGCGCTCCGTTGAAGAAGACGCCAACCGAGTTCGTGCCTTCTCCTGCGTCGTTCTGCAGATCGAACTTCAAGGCCATGCTGGCGGGGATACCCTTGTAGCCGAGCCCGGCCCCGTCGCTTCCATACAAAGTCGGGCCCTTGGCATTTACTGCGAAAGTCAGCCCGTCTCCGGATTTCGAAGTTGCTTTGTAGAACTGAAACCGGAATTCGGTAAGGAAGATTTTCAGCGGAATTCGCGCCTTGGTGAAGGCGCTGGTGCTCTCGTCGACCAACCCGTGGGTCATGGCCAGTTGTGTCCCGGTAATGCTTGCACCATGGTTCAGAACCAGTCCCGCCGGGGAGCCAAAGCCCGAAGAATAGTTAATGGTGCATGCCGTGGCGGTTGTCGACGAAAACACATAACTCGCGCTCGCGACGGCGCTGGGCAAGTCCGGAGCATGGGTGGCCATGGCCTTGACGGTAGTGGCGGTAGCGATGACGACAGGCGTTCCTGCCCAGACGGGAGAAGCCGAAGTGGGTGTGGTTCCGTCGGTCGTGTAGTGAATGACCGCTCCCGCAGTGGAATCGGTGATGTTGTACTCCAGAGGAGCACCGTATGTGCCGCTGGCCGGTGTGATGACCGGTGTCGCGACATGGACCAGTGGGACCACGGTGACGGTTGCCAGCGCGCTCTCCACGCCGCCGCATGTCAGCGCGTAGGTGTATGTTCCGGCCGATGCCGGCGTAATGACAGCAGAGCCGCTGAGGGCCTTGCTACCCGTCCAGCTGCCATGAGCCCAGCAGTTTTCGGCCGTCTGACTATAGGCATTGACGACATGCCAGTTCAACGTAACGCTGCTGCCCAGGGCGATCGATGGCGAGCTGGCCGTGACGGTCATCGGCGCCGTCACCGTGGGCGTGTAGGACAGCTTATAGATCTGACCGGCAGCGGCTCCGTAGAAATTACCATCGGCGCTTTGCAGCGGAGCGCCAAGCGGATCGCCGCTCGGAGAAGAGAACGCATAAAGCGAGGAGAACGTATCGCTGGCTGGTGAGAACTTGAAGATCGTCCCGTTGGGCGGTCCACCGGAGCCGTAAGAGCTCGCAGTGCCGTACAGGTTGTGGTCGCCTCCCAGGGTGAATCCGCCTTCAGGCAGACCTCCGTCAGTGCCTCCATTCAAGCTATATACGTTGAGAGTGAACACTGGGGAAGCGGCAGGTGTCACTTTGTAGACAGTCCCGTAACCTGAGAAGCCGGTGCCACCTTCAGCTGTCAAACCGTACAGTGCTCCATCAGCGGCCTCGGTCATGCCAAAAGATGGATTGTAAAATGGGTCGGATTGTCCGGTTGGGGGGAAGGAAGCGATGGTCGTCAGCGAGCCGGCAACAGCAGGGTTGAAGCGGAAGAGACTGCCGCCGCCACTGAGCGAACCGCCGCGGGCGGTAGCGCCATAGATCAGGCCATCGCTTGCCTGCAGAAGCTGGGAGTTAGGCCTGGCGCCATCTCCTCCGGTGCCTGTGAAGGTGTGAATCACCGAGAAGACCGCAGTATGGCTGTATTCAAAGACAGTTCCTGAACTCGAGGCGCCGCCGCCGGTGGTCGCCGCGCCGAAAAAGTCGCCGGCGTTGTTCTCGATCAAGGCGCCGGCGGATGTGCCGTCAGTAACCGCAAAATTGTGCAGGACGGTGATGCCGCCCGTCAGGGTCATGCGGAACAGCGTCCCGTGACCGAGTCCGCCGGTGGTCGTGGTGCCGTACAGGTTGCCGTCGTTGCCTTCGATCAGGCTGGCCATGGGCGCTCCGCCGTCGGACGCGCCATTGAAACTATGAATCACGGACTCAGCACCGCCCGGAGTCAGCCGGAAGACAAAGCCAGCGCTGCTTGTTCCCCCTGTCGGCGCGGTGCCGTAGAAGTTGCCGTCGCTCGCCTGAATCAAGGGAGATGGCGAAGCGTAGGGGGAAAAGGTGTAGAGCGTGGATTCCGTGGCGAAACTCGCCGTGCAGGCGGCCAGGAAAATCAGCAAAGCAGAAGCCAGACATCGGCTGGCAGAAAGCGAAGAACGCATACAAATCTCCTGCGGGTCAAACGACCCAGAACTGTAGGGTTACTGCGGGCAGCGGGGAGTGCCCAGGAGAGTGCTTCGCCGTAACGTGTTCAGCAACGGGCGTTGCACAAGACAACCGATGGTGCTCGGCGGGAGCGGTTCGTTTCTGCCCTTCGAGGGAATTCGTTCAAAGAGGGACCGAGGCGTCCATCCTGGGATTGCTGTGGGTAGGGTAAGGGCCGGAACGGTGTTGTTTCTGCGCCGCGCGGGGAGGCGAAGCAGATGCCGAGGAAGTTTGCAAAATCTGCCGCGACGTGCGCAGACGGGTGACTAGGCTGGGGAAACCGGGTCACCCGATCATACAGGCATTCCTTGCGAACAGACCACTCAGGCCGCTGCTTTTCCAAGAACGAATTCGTCGAAGTTGGGAAGAGGCTTGATCAACGGCGCGAGCAGTGCAGCGGCTTGGGCTGTGGTCAGGACATCGGATGGATCGAGCTTGGTGATTTGCGCGGCGGCAGGATTGGGTTCCATAACGTCTTCGCGCATCAGGCGGCAGCGGTCGTCGTAGGGCCAGATGGTTTCTTCAAAGTTGGAATAGAGATACATACAGTCTGGCTCGGCTTTCATGCCTTTGATCTCAAGCATTTTCAAAAGCAGTTCAGAAGACAAGCCTTTGGGTAGCAGTCCCAGCGCCTTCGAAGACAGGATCGAGCCGCCCCACACCTGTTGATGGGCTATTACGGTGGAGGCGACGAAGTTATCCGCCACGGCGACTTGCTCGCCTTCTCCGTAGAAGATGCACTGGTTGGTTTCGGCCCAGAACCTATATAGATTGCGCACGTTTTCCTTGCCGCTGATGGTGGTGTTGAAGCCCAGGGCGTGCAGGTTGTAGACGGGCGTGTCGACGATCATGTCCTCAGCGAGAACTTCGTCATAGCGACCGGAAAACTCGAGATAGCGATGGCGGCTGTAATTCATGAGGATGTATTGGTGGCGCGGGTTGGTGGTGATGGCCAGCAGCTTGTCGATGCCTGCGTTGGACTTGGTGATATCAAGATTGAGCATGGGAACTCCTTGGCTTATTTCTCCGCGTTGGCGGGAATCAGTTCGGCGGCGGGTCCGGGACCGGTGTAGGTGCGCATCATTCCCCACGCGGTCAAGGCTACGCCGACGTTGATGCCCAGGACGAGCAGCACCTCCCACATCTGCGCGACGTGGACGGGGGTGGCTGCGTCGGGCGGTCCCGCAAAGATGACTTTTCGGTGATAGATGGCAAGGGCGGCGAGCACGTAGATGGTGGTGATGACTACCCAGTTGAGGATAGGCGCCCAGGGGCGCGCGGCTTTCTTTTCAGGAGTGTTGTAGAGAGTTTGCAGCAGGCGCCGCGGACCGACGTCGAGATAGCGATACGCGACCAGCCAGTAGAGCAGTCCGTAGTAATAAAACCAGTTGATGGCCAGCGAGGCTACCAGCACGTGCAGCGATATTTCGAAGAAGTTGCGGAAGCGAACCCAGTATCCGATGAGGTGGCCGAAAGACTGCGGATTGCGATTGAAGTAGGAGGCCAGTGGAAAGGAAGACAGGAGCAAAGCGATGCGTCCGCCCCAGTACCACAGGCGGCTCTTGTAATGCAGCGAGACAGGGCCGCAGACAAAGAGATCGAGCGACACGACGATCAAGTGGAAGGTGAAAATCCTGATGGCCTGCCGGTTGCCAAAAAGAGGATTCAGCAGATCCTGCGGCCGAAAGAATCCCTGATACACCTGGCGAACGCCTATGAACGTACCCCATAGCAACAGGATCGAATAGGCAATCGTGATGGCAATTGAGTCCGGGGTGATAGGGGAAGGATTCATGGCTGATCAACATAGTTCATGAAATTCATATAGTCAAAAGATTTCTTGCGAGGTTCAAAAGCGCCCAATCAGTCGCTGCGCATCGGCACAGGCCGGAGTCAATGACACGCAATAGTGACCCTCGAAGGTTTTGCGTTTCCAGTGAGCGCGGGTATCTGCTGAAGTTAGATTGAGGCAATAGGGAGGGTGGCACCTTGCAAGCCGGGTGATTTACCCTTGAGGCAGCATGAAAGTCGCAAAGAACAGCACATTGGTACTGGCGCTTGCCCTGGTTTCGGCCATGGGAGTGCTTGCACAATCCACGCCGCCTCCCGACCAGCAGACGAAACCCGCGGATCAGACGGCCAAGCCGGCCGAGGAATTGCCCGACGGTCCTACTCCGCAGGCGTCGGCGCTGGTTCATCCCAACGGGCCAAGCGTGGTTTTCGATACGTCGATGGGACGCATCACCTGCCAGTTTTATCAGCAGCAGGCGCCCAAAACGGTGGCCAACTTCATAGGCCTGGCTACCGGAACCAAGGACTGGACGGATCCCGAGAGCAAGAAGAAGATGCATGGAAAGAAGCTGTATGACGGCACGACGTTTCACCGCGTCATTCCGCAGTTCATGATCCAGGGCGGCGATCCGACCGGTACGGGGATGGGCGATCCCGGCTATACGTTTGAAGATGAGTTCGATCCCAATCTGAACTTCGACGGGCCGGGCAAACTGGCTATGGCCAATTCGGGTCCGAACACCGATGGCAGCCAAGTAAATCGGGTCAAA
>CAILBQ010000140.1 GCA_903832475.1 uncultured Acidobacteriota bacterium
AACGTCGTGAGTCGTTTGTTCTTCCGGCGATCCCGATACAGGTGAGGCACCACTACTCGAGCTCAAAGTCTGCCTCCTGAGCCGCTAACCTGGCTGATATAACCACCGCCAGCGCGCTTCTGATCAATTCATCTCATCAGCATGAGATTGATTGGATGCGCTGACACGGCGATGTGCCCGTATCAAAGCAGAAGCTTGCGCGGCAAGAACCACATGCTGTGCAAAGACCCTTTGCCACCAGACATCGAAGGTCTCGAGGGTGAGATCCAAACTCGGAAGAGATGATTTGTGGTCCAACCCATGATGCGCGGTGGAAGGCTGGAGGCATTTCCGGCTCAATTGCTGGTGCAGATTCACTTCTTCGCCTTCCGATCCGATAGTCCTATAACGGGGTAATGCAGTAATGCCCAATGTGCTTTTGGCGTGACCATCTCACGAATCAAATAGCTGAGTTATCTCAACACAACCTCAGTCTTGTTGCCGAAGTCTAGAGAATGCGTTGACGGTCCTCGCTGAGTGCAGAAGCCGACACTTCGCACTCAGCAGGACTTTGCATTTGTAAGCACAAATTCAACACAGTGCAACTCTTGCGCATTGCTTAGTTCCGATCACACAGCAGCGTATTCGTCTACCCAGTACCCTTCACGATCGTAGTATCCGTAAAGGACCCTCTCGTAGTCTCGCGTGAGGAGAGACTCGTCTGTATATTCAGGAGCAGCCTTGATGGCCTCGCGAGACAGGTCGATCCCAACTTCCCGCTCTTCCCAACTAACGTTCTGGATCCACTTTGGTGAAATCAGAACTTTCCTTCCAGGCCACCAGTTCCTTGTCGCCACGATCAGGTAACGAATCGTCCAGGTTTCGTCATCGAGGATGAAGTCATCGATATGGCCGATCTCGCCGTCGGTTGCGAGAAGATTGTAGCCGGTTACTTCATTGGTGCTGCGAAGATCAGGATCCCCTCCTATATCGTCGAGGATGGACGAACCCCCACCTGCTCCGATCCCGCTCAAGATATGGATAACTTCCCCACGCATATGGCCCACCCCAGTAGTTGGGATAGCCATAGTATCCGTTATATGTGCCCTCATACTGACGCGAGACTGGCTCGTCTGAGTCGATGGACGGACTGTCTTCGATCTGCTTCTTGGTTAATAAAACAGACACTTCCTGGACGTCCTGGTTTACCTCGGTCAGTGAGTAAGGCGAGATCAGGACGGACCTACCAGTAAGCCAGCTTGACGTATTTGCGACAAGATATCGAATTGTCCAATACTGATCGTCGAATAAGAACTCGCGGGCCGACCCTATGTCGCCATCGAGACTCCTGAGTGAGTAACCTTTGAGTGCCTTTACTTTGATTAACATCGCGTCTCCCTTTTGTTCACTATCTTGTTGAGCTATTGGTGAAATCCTGCGCTAAAAGCACTGTGGGCCGAGATTTAGACGAGTACCGCTTGTCCATACACCGCGTAATGACTATGTTTCGTGCTTGCGATGATGTCCTTGGCCTTCTCTACCGCTTCAGCTGTCCCATGGACTACCAGCACATACTTGTCTGTTTTTAGGGCGACATCGTATTGAATGACGCTATCCTTGGGAATGCCGAGGCTCACAAGGCCCGCTCCGACTGCGCTGATGCCCCCAACGACAACCGCTCCTTCGAGGCCTGCTACGATCCAGGCGACGATTGGACCGGCTGCGAGAATTGGTCCCAGTCCTGGTACCAGAAATAACCCCGATCCGAACAGCAGCCCCCAAAATCCGCCCCAGAACGCGCCAACCCCGCCCCAATGCAACATGCGGTCACCGGCAGTGTAGTAGCCGACTACATGTTCATCGGTATGTGTATCCTTTCCGAGAATCGACAGGCTCTTCATATCGACGCCCGCCTCCTGCAGTTCCTTGACAGCTTGCTCTGCCTTCTCATGGGTGTCATAAATTGCGGCTACAGAGTTTGTAGTGCTCATTTTGTTCTCCTTCTCAAGGATTGTGTGGGGTCTGTGTGGTCACTCCCGAGTGAAGTTGCTAAGTCTCTTGAGTCGTTTCTCTCTTGCGGAAGAAATGTCTCAAGGTGCCGCGTGATTCATTTCGAGCGCCTTGACCTTGTCGACCCTCCGCTGGTGGCGAACTGCACCGCTGAAACGAGCCTTCAAGAACGTCTCGATCAGCTCCCACGCCAGTGCCGTGCCGATGACTTGTCCGCCTAGTGAAAATACATTCATGTCGTCGTCTTCAACGCCCTGATGCGCAGAGAACACATCATGGATGAGTCCCGCGCGCACACCAGCAACCTTGTTCGCGCAGATGGACGCCCCCACTCCACTGCCGCAGAGCGCTATTCCGCGAACCACCGAGCCGGCGGCAACGGCCTCTGCAAGTGGAATCACGTAGTCCGGGTAATCATCATCTGGGCATAGTTGCAGCGCTCCGAAGTCTTCGACCTCATGTTCGGATCCGCGCAGCAAATACACAATTTGCTCTTTCAGAATGAACCCTCCGTGGTCCGACGCGATTCCTACGCGCATGCAGTACCTTCCTTGGGATGATCGAGCAAATGAAAAGACCACATAGAGCCGTTATCCACTGGGGAACTCACGTGTGCCATCTCTGCGCATCCCGAAAGGTGCGTTTCAATGCCAGTTAGGGCAGACTGAGACTTCCGACGACCGTCTGACTGTACTTGGATGAGCGTACGCAGAGGCACCGGGGGGCGTATGGTCCCGAATGACCATTCACTTATTGGGTGGAGGCGCCCTCTCTCCCTCTCTGGATGAAGACAGTCGGGCGCGTTGCAAGCCCTAGCCTGACTGAGCCGGCTTTGGGCCGCAGCGGTCAATTCAGGCCATTCCTCAACGCCCAAGTGCTTCAAACTGGCTCTTGAAGAAATCCGAGTGGATCCAGGCTTTTGGATGTTTCGGCATGCGAGCGCCTGGGTCGTTGAGAGCCTGCATTGTCCGCAGAACAAATGCTCTGGAAGCGAGCCGGTTCAAAGCTATATGCAATGCACGCCTCATCGGAAAAGGAGAACGTCCGCATGGCTACCCTGCCGGAGAAATCGAAAGGTTCCGTAGTGAGATCCCTGGCCATGGGTGCATTGGCGATTGGCATTACAGCCGTCGGAGCTTTGGCGATAGGTGCTCTGGCGATCGGCAGACTTTCCGTGCGAAAGGGGCGAATCGGCAAACTGACCATCGGCGAGTTGACGATCGATCGTATCGTGCTCAGGAATCTGTCTCCGCAAGGCGTCAGCTTAGATGTGTGGGTCGCCGAGCCCATTGGGCAGTTTGTCTTGGGCACCGCGACTCGTACTTCCACTCCAGCCGCGCCGATGCCGATGCAAAGACTTACCAGTCCTGGCGTGTTGACTCATGAAGATTGACTCGAAAAGCTACTGCGCGCCATCGGGAAAGAAACTCGATTTAAGGGATTGGCCAACCTCTGGACCGGCGCTGACCAAATCCAAGGCGCAGTACCAAAAGGTGCTCGCAGAACACACAAAGGATCTAAGCGCTCTGCAGACCCTCCATTATGCATCCAATCGTCACGCACTTCTTATCATCTTTCAGGGCATGGACGGCGCCGG
>CAILBQ010000141.1 GCA_903832475.1 uncultured Acidobacteriota bacterium
ATTTGCGGGATCAGGATGATTAGCGAGATTAACAAAGACCCAGGGCCAGAAGGTTAGATACCGATCAGCTCGATTTTTCTTAAAACCATTTACATGTATCACCCGCTGCAACGCTACCGCGCGAAAAACGGCAAGAATTCGCTTTACAGAGTCTTGCAAATCGGCTGGCTTCTCGTCGGGGTAGGACTTCTTGGCGTATTAGGAAGTGACCACATCGGCCACGCTATAGGGCACTAGAGATCGACACAGAAGGTAAACATGGCAGCAACACCCAGAATCATCGTCGTCGGAGGAGGCCTTGCGGGGCTTTCGGCTGTGATTAAGATCGCCGAAGCTGGCGGTATCGTCGATTTGTTTTCCATCGTGCCCGTGAAGCGTTCGCACTCGGTGTGCGCGCAGGGTGGGATCAATGCGGCGAAGGACTTGAAGGGCGAAGGCGATACCGTTCTGAAGCACTTCGACGACACGATTTATGGTGGCGACTTCCTGGCGAACCAGACGCCGGTGAAGGCCATGACCGCGCAGGGACCGGCGATCATCGATTTGCTGGACCGCATGGGCGTGCCGTTCAATCGGACTCCGGAAGGGCTGCTGGACTTTCGACGGTTTGGCGGGACACTGTATCAGCGGACGGCGTTTGCGGGAGCGACTACAGGGCAACAGCTTCTGTATGCGCTGGACGAGCAGGTGCGGCGGTTTGAGGCTGAGGGCAAGGTCACGAAGTACGAGGGCTGGGAGTTTCTTTCGGCTGTGCTGGACAGCAAGGGCGCGGCGCGCGGGATTTGCGCGATGGACCTGCGGTCGATGGAGACGCGGACGTTTGCGGCGGACGCGATTATTGTGTGCACGGGCGGCAATGGCGCGATCTTCGGCAAGAGCACGAATTCGGTGGTGTGTACGGGGAGTGCGCAGTCGGCGCTGTATCAGCAAGGGGCGTATTACGCGAACGGCGAGTTTATCCAAGTCCACCCAACCGCTATACCGGGGGAAGATAAGCTGCGGTTGATGAGCGAGAGCGCTCGTGGTGAGGGCGGGCGTGTTTGGGTGCCGAAGGACAAGAACGAGAAGCGCGCGGCGCAGAGCATCCCTGAGGGCGACCGGTGGTACTTCCTGGAAGAGTGGTATCCGAAGTACGGGAATTTGGTGCCTCGCGATGTGGCGACGCGGGCGATCTTCCGCGTGGTGTATGAGTTTGGCATGGGCATCGACGGGCAGCCGATGGTGTACCTCGACGTCAGCCACCTGCCGCCGGAGAGCCAGCACAAGCTCGAAGGCATTCTCGAGATTTATGAGAAGTTTGTGGGCGACGATCCGCGCAAGGTGCCGATGAAGATCTTCCCCGGCATGCACTACACGATGGGCGGGCTGTGGGTGGACTTCAACCAGCAGACGAATATCCCCGGCGTGTTTGCGGCGGGCGAGGCGGACTACAGCATTCATGGAGCAAACCGGCTGGGGGCGAATTCCCTGCTGAGCTGCATCTACGGCGGGTTTGTGGCTGGGCCGCAGGCGCTGGCGTATGCGAAGTCTCTGCCCGCGCAGGAAGGCGATGGCGGCCATGCGGCGGAGCTGGCGCGGCAGAAGGAAAAGAACAGTGCCCTGCTGAATAACAAGGGGACAGAGAATCCGTTCAAGATCTGGCGTGAGCTGGGCGAGATCGG
>CAILBQ010000142.1 GCA_903832475.1 uncultured Acidobacteriota bacterium
GTGCCCGTGTTGGAATTGACTGCATAAAGCGTCGGGTAGAAAGGACTGTTGTTCTGCATGTAAGCCGCTTCACTCAAGTCCGACGTAGCCACCAGCGCTATCCCATACGTGACGCTTTCACTGTCGCTCGAGTCCGCCCAGACGCCTGCCGACAATTGATTGAAGGCCTTCACATCGAGATACGTCGAACTGCCCCCGTTGTTCTGCGCCAGGATCGCCGCCGTGTTCACCGCCGAATTGTCCACCTTCACCTTGACGCCAAAGCCGTGCGCCGCGTGAGCCAGCACCGCCGTCGGATAGTTGCCAGCGGTATCCGCATTCCCCGACACGAACCCATACACGCCCGTGCCGGCGGTTGCCGTCGACAACCCTTCCGTGCCTACGGTATAGGCACCAGTCGCGTACCCGGCAACGCCCGTCGCCGTCGCCGTCTGGCCGAAAATCGCATACTCGCTGCTTTGCGAATTCGCCGTAATCGGCCCATTGAATGTACTGCCGCTCGTCGACGTAAAAACGTTTCCTGTCGCTAGCTGCGCGTACTTCCCATTCAACGTCGTCTCCAGCGCCGCTGTATTCAGCCCCAGCGCCACCGACCCGCTCGTCCCCGAGCCCGTCAGCGGACTGGTCGTCGTCACACCTGTAATTGTCCCCGAACCCGCCCCGGGGAACTTCTGCCCCGCAGCAAACGTGATCTGCCCGTTCGGCGCAAACGACAATCCCGTCGCCACCGGAATCACTCCGCCCGCCCCAAACAGCAGCTCCAGCTTGCCAGAAGGTGCCGTCGTGTTGTTCCCCACCGTCACCGCCTGCAGTTCAAAATTCTGCGCGATCGCGGCATGCGTCGAGCTCGAAAAACTGCTCGCGCCCCACTCCACTACCGGCGAATTGATCCCCGCCGTTGCCGTCGCCGGCGTCTGCGCCGGCAAATTCACCGTCCCGCGCATCGTGCTCAGCCCGTTCACATCCAACGTCGTCGCCGGAGCCGTCGTGCCAATCCCGATCTTGGTCCCCGACTGGCTCACCACCGAACTCCCCAGCGTCGTCGAATTCGTCCACACCGCCAGCGCATTCGTGGTTCCCGTCCCGGCAATCTGCGGCCCGGCAGTCCCTTCTGGTCCACGTGGCAACACCGCACCCGCGGCCGCCTGCATCTGCTCCCGCGTCACATACTCCCCTGCCGGCAGCCCGCCAAGCGTCTCCGCATCTACCGCCTTGAACGCGTACGGCACCGACGAAATTAGACTTCGGCCTGCTTCTCCTTCGCCGCTCGGCGCAGCTTCAATCCAGCGCGCCTCGCCTGCAGGAAACAGCCCTTCCGGAAGCCCCGCACCGGTCGTCGCCCCCAGCAGCACCGAATAGCGTCCATCTTCCCCCACCTGCACTCGCTGCACCTCGCTCCAAAGCGCTTGGCCGCCCATCGGATTCTCATACATCCCTAAGTGCAACTGCACCGTCTTGCCCGCGAAGCCCGGCAGAACGCCGCTCCATCGCACCAGGCTATGGGCCGCCGCGGAACTGCCCGCAGGCGCCGTCTCTACACTCGCTGTCTGCGACCAGGCAGGTGCCCCCAGCATCAACACTCCGACACTGAACACCATCGCCGGCCACAGCCAGCTCCCTGTTGTTCTAACCGGGTTATTTACCTTGGAATTCGGTTGGGAAACACGCACACGTGTCCCGCAGACTTCAAAATGCAGCATGGGATTCACTCCTTGAGATAGACAGATCTTGAGATTGTCGAGTCGAGCATCTCGCAGGCGTGATAGGGAATCACACGCGCAGTTTGCAGCGGCGGAGGGTAACAACCCTCGATCGTGTTGTACGCCACCCAATCGTTACAAGTTCAATAAAAGAATTTCCTAGGCAGGAAGCTCATAACCCCTACGCGAACTACCCGAGCCGGGTGACCCCACATCCACCCCCGGGTGCCCCACATCTCTCCAGCCTTTGCGGGGAGATGTGGGATCTCTCAATCCCCAGCGATCTCCGCCGCCAGCCTTCTCCGCCCATTCCTCCAGCTCGTCACCCAGTACAGCATCGGCCCCACCGCCGCCACCGCCAGCGCAAACCCCAACGCCGAAAACCGCCCCAGCATCTCATCCCGCGAAGCCCACAGCGCATACCCGATCAAGCACGTTGGACCCACCCCCAGCGCGCACGCCACCGCAAAGTTCCCCGCCTTGAACGGCCTCTCCAGCCCCGGCTCCTTCAGCCTCAACACCACCAGCGCCACAAACTCCAGAATCAAACTCGCCCCATACAAACTCAGATCA
>CAILBQ010000143.1 GCA_903832475.1 uncultured Acidobacteriota bacterium
CGCCAGCCTTAACCAGTTCGCCGCGTTCCTCCACACCATCGGCTGGAAGGCGATCTGGAGCCTGAATTTCGCCCAGGGTACCCTCGACGACGCAATCAAGGAAGCCGCCGCCGTCGCCGCCGTTTTGGGCGACCGGCTCCTCTGCCTGGAGCTCGGCAACGAAGTTGAAAACTACAAGAACGGCCAGCATCCCTTCCGCCCGCCGCCCTACACATACGAAACCTGGCGCACGGAATTCACGCGCTGGCGAGCCGCGATTCTCCACGCCGTACCCAGCGTTCATTTCGCCGCTCCCGATACAGCCGCCAACATCGATTGGGTCGAGCGCAATGCAGAGGACGCTCATGGTGACGTGCAGTTGCTGACCACTCACTATTACTTCTCCGGCCAGGACCACGGGAAAGCCGAAGACCTTCTCCAACCCGACCCAAGCCTCGTCGTCAAACTCAAGCGTCTCCGGGCCGCCGCAAACCGGAACCACATCCCATGGCGCATGTGCGAAGCCAACTCCTTCTCCGGCGGAGGCTTGCGCGGCGTCAGCGACACTTTCCTCGGTGCGCTCTGGACGCTGGACTTCATGCTTTTGCTGGCGGCCTACGGCTGCCGTGGCGTCAATATCGAGACAGGCGTCAACCAGCTCGGCTTCATAAGCCCCTACTCGCCCATTCAAGACGATGGGCAGGGAAACAACTCCACCGGCATCCCCTACTACGGCATGCTCGCCTTCGCCCAAGCCCGCCGCGGCTCAAGCGAAATCGTCACTCTCCAGGCGCCATCAGCGTCAGCCAAACTGACCGCCTACGCATTCAGCGAAAAGAGCCGCCCCACGTCCATCGTCGTCATCAATCGCGACGAGACCGACTCACACGTCTCTCTTGAACGTCTATCCTTGCCAGGCTCCCTGCACGCCCTTCGTCTCACCGCTCCCAGCGCATCGAGCAAAGCAGGCGTCACCCTCGCAGGCGCATCCGTCGACCCGGACGGAACCTGGCATCCAAAACACCTGGAACCCGTCCATCATCCGAACATCCTCATCCCACCCATGAGCGCCATCATCGTCCGCAATTAGTCCTTCAGTCCCTTGGTCCCTTAGTCCCTCGTCTCAATCCTTCTCTCCCAGCTTCGCGCTCTCCACCCGCGTCGCCCGCAGCAGCCTGGCCAACTGCTTCAAGTGCAACTGCACAGCGTAGGCCCGCAATATCTCCGATTGCGGAAACTCCAGCCCCGTTGGTCGGATTTTTTCCATCTTCGCCTTCAGCGCGATGATGTCGTCCTCCAGCAACAATCCCGTGGGAGCCACATCGAACTGCCAGCGGTGAATGCAGCCCGCCACATACTGAAACCCGCGATGAATGTCCATTACCAGCTTGCCCAGCTCCGGCTCCAGGTGGGTAGCGTAGTCATCGCTGCTGCTGCCTTGGACCGCCAACTCCAGCGCATGCAGCAGGTCCTCCAGTTCGCGACCAAACTGGTGCAGCAGCGACAATCCTTCCAGCGACGCCGGCCCACCCGAGGGCTCATGCCGCGCCGCATCCAGCAGCGCATCGTTGCCGGCAACTGACGACTCCACATCCTTGCGCACCTGCGCCAGGTTCTGAGAAGCTTTCCCCCGAAATTCCTCCAACACCGCCTCAAACAGCGCGCCCATGAGCAGAAACTGCTGCGCCAGCCCATCTCGCAGCCGCATCTTTGCCCGGCTGGGAAATACCAGCGTCGAAATCGCCAGCGCCACCACGATCCCGAACAATACCTCGATCACCCGGTGCAAAGGCATTGTCCAGTTCGACCCCGTGCGATGCACCAGCATCAGGATAGTGACCGTCACCCCCGCCAGCCTCGTACTGTTCTTCAGCCCCAGCAGCCCGCACGTC
Organism: uncultured Acidobacteriota bacterium; assembly: GCA_903832475.1. Lineage (GTDB taxonomy): Bacteria > Acidobacteriota > Terriglobia > Terriglobales > Acidobacteriaceae > Acidicapsa. The sequence continues at coordinate 1,872 of CAILBQ010000143.1, forward strand.
AACATGGCCGTGATCACCGCTGCCACGTATGGCCAGATCCCTGTGCCCAACAGGGAAAAAACCGCCCCGAACCCCGCCCCGATCAGCGTCCCGATCAGTCGGTCCCGCGAGGCCGTCACCGTCGAACCAACATTCGATTGCAGCACGATGATCGCGCTGATCGCTCCCCAGTAGCCGTCATGGAGCCCGAAGCGAAGCGCCAGCCACCAGCACAACGCGGCGGCCATAGCTGTCTTTGCCGCATGAACCAGCAGCCTCTGATTCTCCCAGGAAAGGAACCCCGTCCGCTCCA